>CAZAPC010000193.1:0-1539 GCA_964486875.1 uncultured Planctomycetales bacterium | reverse complement strand
TCATGGCGATAAGAGTTGTGGTGTTGAATAATGGTGATAGTTGTCCAGACAATAGTTTTTGGGGACGGTCCATTTGGTACCACCCTGGCTAAAAAGTCACCAGTTACCAGTCACCAGTAAATCAAAAACCAGTATCCAGGATCCAGCATCCAGGATCTGCAAGGCTAATTTTTTACGATACTGATTGCATCATGTTTGCATGCGCTTATACATACGCCGCAATCGATGCATTTATCCGGATAAAAGACTACGGTCTTTTTTCTTTCTAAGGCGCCGGCCGGACACGCTTCTACGCAGCCGTCGCATGCGGCACCGCCGCAGCAACTGGTCGTACATTTGCCGTCTTTCCAGCAACATTTATCATAATCAATGACGATCATAGCTTATACCCTCTTTGTGATTAAATTTTGTCTTTCGGGGGTTATACAGCGCTATTATAGCGTCAGGGAGAGCGAAGTCAATGCAAATTAACGCTTGCTTCGTTCCTCGGCGAGACATTCCTGCGGAGTTCTTACGTCGAAGGTGGTCACTGATGCGAAGAATTGTAAAGAAGTGAGAGATATGTCCCTTCACTCAAAAATCAAAAGGCGTTCGGTTAGTTTGTTTTTCGCAATACCTGGCTAGCCGGTATCTTTATTACCTTGCCATTGCGCCATACCGCAAGAAGACGACCGTCGCGTTTATGCTCTTCTATAACTTCACGAACTGCCTCTTTAAGTGCCCGAAATGCTTTCGCTTGCAGTGTCTTTTGAGTCATGGGTTACCTCTCTTGTGTTTTTAAGATCTTGTGGAATAACTCCTTATCCACAACCTCTGTCATTGCGCCTTTTTCTTTGGCAATTAACCGGGGGATCGCATCGGCGTTATTAAACAATAACCACGTATCTGCAAGCGGCTTGTAGTAGGAAATAAAATTATATAACCCTCGGTGGAACCGACGCTTCACATCTACCGCGGGCACCCCATGGCCTCCACCGGCTACTCTATCTTTGATACGATTTACCGCGAGTTCCGTGTTGGGGATCCAGAGAAAGAATATATTTATTGAATAACCTTTTTTCTTCAATTCCTTTAAAAAAGTGACGTATGATTTCCCCGACAAAGTAGTTTCAAACGCAAAATCAACGTTCTTTTCTGCTAAACTACGGACTTGCTCTAATACGATCCTGCCCGCTTTCATCGCGGCGGCGCGCGGAGAAAAAGGAGACAGTCCTTGCGCAATAAGGTCTGCGTTTACAAAATTCGGGCACTTTGCATAATCAGGCAAGAACTTTTTGGCAAAGGTCGTCTTACCAGCACCGTTAGGACCAGCAATAATATAGACGTTTCTAACAGTCATGGCGATAAGAGTTGTGGTGTTGAATAATGGTGATAGTTGTCCAGACAATAGGACAATAGAAAATAGACCACGATTGAGCTTCATCGCTGCCGATCTATTTTCTATTGCTCCATTGTCCTATTTTTCCGCCAATGGCGGAGAAATGTGGCTCCCCGATAGGGGAAAATATCCGAACTTCTCAATCGAGCTTATCTTGGGGC
>CAZAPC010000192.1:0-1544 GCA_964486875.1 uncultured Planctomycetales bacterium | reverse complement strand
GGGATAATTTGATTTTACTGGATAAGCGCGCCGTATTGCTTAAATATCCTGTAGATATGCACGAAGGCATGATTGTCGTTCCTCTTCAATTTAAAGAACTTGCCCTTGATCCTATATCTAAGGTTGTCAAAGCCCCTGTTAAAGCCAAGGGGGCGTGTTTTTCAACTTTTGTCAAAAGGGTAGTCATTGACCCCGGACATGGCGGAAAAGACCCCGGGGCTATAGGTAGGACTGGCCTAAAGGAGAAAGATGTAAATCTTGATATCGCAAAGCGTCTCGCTAACCGCTTAAAACAGGAAGGTGTTGAAATAGTAATGACACGCAGTTCAGATGTTTTTATCCCTTTGGGCAAAAGGGTTGAGATAGCCAATAATTCCAGGGCGGATTTGTTTATAAGTATCCATGCTAATGCCAATCGGACAAGAAGCCTCCATGGTTTTGAGGTTTATTATGTTTCGCCCACGGTAAGCGATTATACCCGGGCCTCTTATGCCTCCAGGCATTTTAGCCTTAACCTGGATAGTTTATGTTTTGCCAGCAATTCACAGACTTTAAAGGCAATACTCTGGGATATGATTTATACCCATAACCGCGCAGAGTCAATATCGTTGGCGTCAGATATCTGCCGGGCAGCAGGAGATAATCTGAGCGTAAGAATAATAGGGGTTAAGGCTGCGCGTTTTGAAGTATTGCGCGGGGCCAGGATGCCGGCAGTGCTGGTTGAGGTGGGGTTCTTATCTAACGCCAGGGAGGAACAGCTTCTTAGAGACGGAAGCTACCGCGAGAAATTATCGCATATTATCCTGGAGGGATTATTTAACTATGCGCGTAAAGTTCATTATGCGGAGGATGCTGGGAGATGAGGCCGATAGGCGTATTTGATTCGGGGGTAGGAGGCTTGACAGTGGTAAAGGAGCTGATCCGTCAGCTGCCTTCAGAGAATTTAGTTTATTTTGGCGATACGGCGCGCGTTCCCTACGGGATTAAGTCAAAAGAAACTGTAATACGTTTTTCAGTTGAGAACACCCTGTTTTTATTAAAGCATAATGTAAAACTAATCTGCGTTGCCTGTAATACCGTGTCCAGCTGCGCTTTGCCTAAGATAAAAAACAGTTTTCGTGTCCCTATCGTAGGCGTGATCGGCCCCGGCGCCAGGGAAGCAGTCTACGCCACTAAGAACATGAGGGTAGGAGTTATAGGTACTAAAGGCACAATTAAAAGCCAGGCCTATGAATATGAAATTAAGAAGCTTAATCCCAAAGTTAAAGTTACGGCAGTTGCCTGTCCTTTATTTGTGCCCTTTGTAGAAGAAGGCTGGTTAAAACAGGATGTGGTGTTGACTGTAGCTAAAAAATACCTACAGCCGTTAAAAGATGCGAAAGTCGATACAGTTATTTTAGGCTGTACGCATTACCCTTTGCTTAAGGATGTAATTAAGAAAGTAATGGGAGAGAGAGTTGTCCTGATTGATTCTGCAAGGCAGGTCGCTATCGAGGTAAATAAAATTTTATCTGACGAAGGGCTTCTAAATAATAAAGGCAGGG
>CAZAPC010000191.1:0-1562 GCA_964486875.1 uncultured Planctomycetales bacterium | reverse complement strand
GGGACTGTCCCCGAAGGGGACTGTCCCTGCTAAGCGAGAAGAAGTGTTTTAGCGGCACGAGCCAAAAAGCAGAGTGTCCCACGTCAAGATAAGTATAGGCGACTAGATAAGGGAGAAAAGATGTCAAATAAACTTTGGGGCACAAGATTTTCTAAGAAGACAAACGCGCTGACCGATAAGTTTACCTCGAGCATATCTTTTGATAAGAGGTTAGCCGAGTATGATATATTAGGCAGTATTGCCCATACCAAGATGTTAGGCAAACAGAGGATTATCCCTCAAGCAGATTCTAGCCGTATAGTAAAAGGGCTTAAATCTATGCTTGGCGATTTAAAAAAGGGAAGATTTAGGGCTGATTTAAATGCGGAGGATATCCATTCTAATATCCAGGATCTACTTTTTAAGAAAATCGGAAAGGCTGCTTTTAAGCTGCATACGGCGAGGTCCAGGAATGACCTGATAGCGTTGGATATAAAGATGTACATGAAGAAAGAAATTGAGGATTTATCCGTTTTAGTCACTGAGTTGCAGAAAGCAATCCTTAAGCTGGCAAAAAGAAATTCGAAGATTATTATCCCCGGATACACGCATATGCAGATGGCGCAATGTGTGTTATTGGCGCACCACCTTTTAAGCTATATCGAGGGGCTAGAAAGGGATAAAGCAAGGCTCTCTGATGTTAAGAAGAGGGTTGACCTGATGCCTTTAGGCGCTTGTGCCTTCTCGGGCACAGGTTTAAATATTGACCGTAATTTTGTTGCCAAGGAGCTTAAATTTAAAGGCATCACCGCAAACAGTATTGATAGCGTAAGCGACAGAGACTTTATCATCGAGGCCTTAGCCTCGCTCTCCATACTCTCGGTACATTTATCAAGAATGGCCGAGGATTTAATCCTTTGGTCCACAAAAGAATTTTCCTTTATCGATATTGATTTTTCTTTTTGCACCGGTTCAAGCATTATGCCGCATAAGAAAAACCCGGATATACTTGAATTAATCAGAGGTTCGGTAGGAAAGGTCCAGGGGAGTTTGTCCAGTGTATTGATATTGATGAAGGGCCTGCCCACTTCGTACAACAGGGATTTGCAGTTGGATAAACCGCCGCTTTTTGACGCAATAGATACTGTTAAGGGCATGCTGGAAATATTTATTCCGCTTTTCGGTAATATTATAATCGAGAAAGAAGCAATTGCCTCCAGGCTTAAAGACGAATCGTTATTTTCTGTAGATATCGTAGAATATCTTATCAAGAAAGGTTCGTCTTACAGGGAAGCCCATGATACCGTAGGCAGGATGGTAAGAGGATGCCTTGATAGAAATAAGAAGATCTCTTCTTTAAGCTTAAAAGAGTTGAATAAGTATTCGCCAAGATTCAAGGCGGACCTTAAAAAGATATTAAGCGCTGAAGCTTCGGTAAATCTTAAAAAATCGTTAGGCGGTACCGGCTTTAGCCTGGTAAAAAGCCAAATAAATAGGTGGCATAAACGTTTTGCGGCGCAATAAGCGCGGAATTATCAAAGTAAGAGAGGCGCATGCACGAATTTACTTATAAAAACAATAAA
>CAZAPC010000190.1:0-1562 GCA_964486875.1 uncultured Planctomycetales bacterium | reverse complement strand
GCTTCTATCGCCGGGTTGATAAAATTATCCCAAAAAGGATATTTTAGGGATTATTCCCGGGATAAACTGCCTCTAAAAGTAGTTTGCGTATTAACCGGACACGGTTTAAAAGATCCTGACAGGGCGATTAAGAGTATTGCCCAGCCAAAAGTAATAAAAGCCGAATTAAAAGCGGTATTAGATGAAATTAAGGAATAAAAAGATACTTATTACGGCAGGCCCGACCTGGGTTAAAATAGATGATGTGAGGGTAATTAGCAATACTGCTACCGGCGAAACCGGGATACTTCTGGCAAGGGTTTTTAGCAGGTTTAAGGCAAAAGTTACTCTGCTTCTAGGCCCGGGCAAAGATCCTGGACTAGGAAGCGGTATAATTGTAAAACGTTTTAAGTTCTTTGATGAATTGAAACACTTATTAGAAAGAGAGCTTAAGTATAATAAATACGATTTAGCTGCGCATAGCGCGGCAGTTTCTGATTACAGGCCTTGCGTATCTTTCTCAAATAAAATTAAATCCGGGTTAAAAAAGATCAGTATCAAGCTTAAGCCTACTCCTAAGATTATAAGTATTTTTAAGAGGATGCAGCCCGGGTTATTTTTAATAGGTTTTAAATATGAGCCTGATGCTTCCCGGGAGGATTTAATTAGAGAGGCTTTAAGCCTGATCGAGAGGTCCCGCGCGGATCTCGTTGTTTCTAATACATTAAGGCAAGGCAGGTACACTGCCTATCTGGCGGGTTTTGACAAATGCAGCAAGCCTTTATTTACCAAGACTGCTGTTGCCAGGAGTATTATCAGGATAATTAAGGATTATGATGCGTAAGGGGTTTATTTTAGGTTTTATTTTACTGCTTCCTCTATGGGTTTTCGCCGAAAGCATTCCGTATCCCTCGGGTTGGGTAAATGATTTTGCCAATGTTATTTCCCGTGAGCATAAAGATAAGATTAATGGGCTTATCTCAGACCTGGAAGAGAAAACTACCACTGAGATTGCAGTGGTTACGGTAAGCAGCATTTCTCCTTATGATGAGAAAGAATATGCGCGCATGCTTTTTGATAAATGGAAACCGGGTAAAAAAGGGAAAGATAACGGAGTTTTAATTCTGGTGGCGGTAGCAGAGCGCTGTTGGCGTATCGAAACAGGCTATGGCATAGAGGGTGTTTTACCTGATGGATTATGCGCAGAGATAGGGCGTAGTTATATGGTTCCCCAGCTTAAGAAAGGGGAGTATGGCAAAGGTATTTACGCCGGCGTTAGTAAAATAGCCGAGATTATTACCAAGGGCGAAATAGCCCAATCAGTTAAGGCTAAAGAAGAGGCCCCGCTGTTCCTTTATTTTATTGTACCTATTTTCTTCTTTTTGTGGAGTTTCCCCTGGCCGGTCTTTATAAGCTTGCCGATTATACTCATATTTGCTTTGGTGTTTTTCTTTAATGTTTCCCGTCTTTTGGGCTTTTTAATCGCATTTTCTTTTGCCGCTTCATTACTAGCTAGGTATTTTTACTGGAGAAGGCTTCCGCTAGAGAAAAGAAAAAATTTCTTTGGCCCTCAGAATTTCGGG
>CAZAPC010000189.1:0-1570 GCA_964486875.1 uncultured Planctomycetales bacterium | reverse complement strand
ATCTTCCACTACGAAGATCATCTTTTTCACTTTTTCCATCCTTACCTCCGGTTACCAACTCTGCAAAGCGGTATATTTAAGCAAGCAAAAACGGCTAAAATCAGGTTAAACTTTCTTAACCAAGCCGCTCTGAAGCCAGCGCAACAGACCATATTCTTTAATGAAGCCATTTGGGCAACTACCTATAAGCTTTTTTGATCCACTTTGCACTCAGGATGGATATCAATGTTAGCTAATCAGCTCTTTTCAGGCTGGGAGTAAGTGAGTATGTTTTTAACAATTGCCTCAGTGCTTCGAAAGCAGGCCAGCAGATATGTCATTTGCCTGATACATTGTACTGTTTCTGCAATCCAATGTCATAAATATCATAATATTTCTTGCATTACAGATAGAGTGACTTAGTATATATCTCTGGGAGGTGGATATGATTCCGCGTCAGATAGAGAAACAAGTGCTGCAGTTGCTGCATAAAAACCGAGCTATTATAATCTACGGGGCTCGCAGAACCGGTAAAACCACGTTTGTCCGGGATTTAATGAAGAACTTGCCGGATGTTCTATTTATCAATGGTGATTATTCCAATAGCCACGAGCTATTGAACTTGAAAAGTGAGGAAGAGCTAAAAGTCCGTTTTTCCAAATACAAATATCTGATTGTGGACGAAGCTCAGCGGATAGCGGATATTGGGTTGAAGCTGAAAAGGATCATAGATGCAAAACCGGAGTTGCAGGTTATCGCTACCGGATCATCATCTCTCGATTTATCCAACTTCACTTCCGAACCCTTAACCGGGAGGAAGTTTGAGTATATTCTCAGTCCCTTTTCCACTGCAGAGCTTTATGATCACGCCGGCATAACGGCAGTAATCAGCAATCTGCATCTGCGCTTAATTTATGGGAATTATCCAGAGGTATATCTTAATCCCGGAGATGCCGAAGAAATCTTGAACGAAACCGCAGGTTCATACCTTTTCAGGGACGTGCTCAGTTATCAAGATATCAAACGACCTGACTTGATGAAAACGCTTCTGAAAGCATTGGCTTTACAAATTGGTTCACAGGTTTCATATTCTGAACTGGGAAGCATCGTGGGTCTTGATGTGCGCACCGTTGAGCGCTATATCTACCTTATGGAGCAGAGCTATATCATCTTCAGGCTTGGCTCCTACAGCAAGAATGTCCGCAACGAACTAAAACGCTCCAGCAAAATTTTCTTTTGGGACAATGGAATTCGTAATGCAGTAATTGACGATTTTAAACCCCTGGATAGCAGACAGGACACTGGAGCTTTGTGGGAAAACTACTTTATTGCCGAGCGCAGGAAGTTTCTGCTAAATTCCCGAAAGCGATTTGAACATTATTTCTGGCGCACTACTCAGAAACAGAAAATAGATTTGATTGAAACTATTGGACAGGATATGGGGGCTTATGAGCTAAAATGGAATCCCCGTAAAAGAAACTCCGCTCCACTTACTTTTCTTAGAAACTACCCCGGGGTTAAAGTAGAATTGGTGAACAGGGATAACTATTTATCATGGTTGCTGCCAATGCCGGATAGAGAAGGATAGAGC
>CAZAPC010000188.1:0-1577 GCA_964486875.1 uncultured Planctomycetales bacterium | reverse complement strand
CTGTCGACCTCTTGAACCCCATTCAAGCGCTCTAGCCAAACTGAGCCACGCCCCGCAAAATTATTCTCTCCTTTTCCTGCGCAACATTAAATCCTTCACTGCCTTAACCGCCGGTTTGCTCCTATAAATGACATTATACACCTCCCGGACAATAGGCATATCTACTTTATATTTGAGGCTTAACGCATATGCTGACCTGGCTGTAGGGATACCTTCAGCTATGCCTGCCTGTCTGTTTGAAGGCAATCCTAATTCTCTTATTATCCGGTTTAAAGTCTTTCCCTTGCCAAGCTCTTCTCCTACAAACCTATTCCTACTATACGGACTGATACAAGTAGTTACCAGATCGCCTAATCCGCTTATACCGCTAAAGGTTTCTGCCTTAGCCCCCATAACCTTGCCTAAACGGGAGATTTCTGCTAAGCCCCTTGCCAGTAATGCTGCTTTTGTATTAGTCCCGAACTTAAGCCCATCGCAGGCTCCGCAGGCAATGGCGATAACATTCTTTAAGCTTCCTCCCAATTCAACTCCCAGCACATCATTATTGGTATAAACCCTGAACCTGTCTGTCATAAAAATATCCTGCACGAATATTCTTGATGCTGGATCAGGCGATGCAGCCACCGCCACACTAGGCATCCCCTTAGCAACTTCATAAGCTATTGTGGGCCCGGATAACACCGCAAGCCTTATATTCCCCAACTCCTCAAAGATAATCTCTGAAATCCTTTTTAAACTTTTAATCTCAATCCCCTTGATAACGCTTAAATAAACAGATTTACGGTTATATCCGCAAATCTTTAATTGTTTTAAGGCCCCCCGGATATACTGAGAGGGGACTGCGAATACTACAAGGTCTTTATCTAAAACAGCAGCGCCTAAATCATTAGTAATCTCAATTCGTGCGGGAATCTTAACCCCGGGAAGGAATTTCCTGTTCTCTCCGCTCTTAATCATATCGTCAATATTCTTAAGAAAGGCTCCCCAAAGCGTAACCTGATAGCCTTTTCGAGAAAGAAGAATTGCCAGGGTAGTCCCCCAGCCACCGTCGCCCAGGACTCCTATATTTACTTTTTTATTTATATGTATTATTCCAGCCTTTTTCTTCACGCGTAATGAATTTTATTCCTACATCAAAATTAAAATTTCCCTTAGGTTCGATTCTGACGACTTTGCCTATAACTCCATTCTGATAGATTAAAGCCCTCTTCTCAAGCTCTTCGCAAACATCCAGCGTCCCCCGGTCAAAAGAAAGCCATAGGATATCATCCTGGCTCACCGACTCTTTGATATTACAAAGCATCCCTGCCTCGCTTATATTAGAAGTATACCCCTCGAGGAGCTTTGATATGGTATCTTTATTGCATACCTTGTAAGCTAACGGAGCGGCGAAATCCATCCTTGTAAATAATCTCCGCTCTGTTATATTGTCCTGCGTATCCATATTCTATTTTATAACTAAATTATTTTTATTTGTCCTTAATTTTGCCAGATCCCAGGCGTAATCATACAGGTGTAAACCTTTACTTACGGCAATGATTTCTCCGTCTTCAACCCCTATTTCTTCCGCCATATAT
>CAZAPC010000187.1:0-1582 GCA_964486875.1 uncultured Planctomycetales bacterium | reverse complement strand
GTAGAAGAGGAAGCGAAGATTTTATATGCGATATTTGATATAGTTAAAAGAGAATACAAAAAAGTCGGTGTTTCAAGCGAAGGAAAATTCTGGCAGTCTAAGAGGCGCTTGGGCCACAAGGAAGACCGGGATGCAATAGAGCTGCTTCCCAAAGTGAATGAGAATTTATTTGAGAGATTAATGCACTATCCTGACTTTGGGAAGTTAATGAAAGACTTGGCTTACACCTCAGATGATATAAAGAGAATGCTGGATATGGCTGCTGACATGCTCATTCACAAAGAGCAGGGATGGCAATATTGGGTGCAATATGAAAACGGTAAATTTGCAGCCTACGCCATTGCAGATAGAAAAGGAACCATCCAGGTGCGCACTATCTTCGGCGACAGGCGCATGGGCGCGATGCTGGCGATAAAAGAAGGGGCAAATCCCGACCAGGTAGCTAACATACTGCTTCATTTTGAGACTGCCAGGGCTAATACCATTGAGCTTTTGAAAGAAATCGGTATAGAAAAGGTGCTTTTTGGTTCAGCTACACACCAAGGAAACAAGGAAACATATAAAAAGTTGGGAGTTAAGATTGTTGAAATTACGGAAGAGAGAACTGTGCAGTGGGGAGGAGAGAACAACCTCGTGATTGTTAAGAGTAGAAGCGAGCAACACAAGGCCGTAGAGTTAGCCGCGAAAGCCTATAATGATACAAAGGGATATAATGTTATCGCCATAAGTGGTGTCAAATTCAGACAGCTCAATAAAGTGAGAAAAGAATTAGCAAAGAAATTAGGAATTAAGGAAGAAGATATTGTGCTTGTTACAGGTGAAGACAGAGACAAGCAGGCGAAAAGGATTGAAGAGATAAGCAAAGAGATAAAAGAAAAAATTATTCCCAATAATGAGAAAAAGATATATGTCATCCAAGGGCTGGGGGCTGGCATGAATACCTTTGCTGACGCAACCGAAAAAGGAAAGGTGGCCTTGATTTGGATGGGCATGGATTCTGCGCAGGAAATATACCAGTTGGCCTGGAGAATCAATACCCCTAACAGGGCCAAGGGCGATTTCTATGTTATTGTTAATACCGGGAAAGACAAACTAATCACTACCTTAGAGAAATTATCGCTTAAGAATAGCGCAAAAGCAGAGGCAAAGGTAATTAAGATAATGAATGATATTACTGAAGAGCGCGATGAGGCTACTAGAAAGAGATTAGTAGATGAAGTCCAGGTAGAGAAGAATACCAGGCAGCCGAAGGAAGGCGATATAAAAATCATCATCAGAAAATATTTAAGAGAGCTTAAGTTGAGAAAATCCAGGATGCAAGCCGGTCAGGTTAAGAATTATATGCAGATGATTAAATATCTCGCTCAGCATGGATTAAGCAGGAGAATGATAACAGGCATAGCTTCTTGGATGAGAAAACAGGGTATGCTAACCTGGAGATATAAACTCAATGCCAAAGGAACCGGATTCCTTCTTTACCTTGACCAGATAATGCATAAGACGCCTGGCGAACTGATGCAGGAATACGAAGAATTTATGCAGAAGTTAGATAAGTTTGATACTGTAATGGCTATGATGAATG
>CAZAPC010000186.1:0-1598 GCA_964486875.1 uncultured Planctomycetales bacterium | reverse complement strand
CTGTAAACTTGCCTTCTTTTATCGCTGCCATCAATTTGTCAATAAATTCTTTTTTGGTTTCTATAAGTTCGCCGGCAAACCCTTCCTTTATTGCTTTCAATGCTTCATTTTTCTCCTGCGTTAGTTCGGTAATTTGCTGCTTGAGCTCTTGCATTTTCTCGGTAAACTGCCCTTTGACCTCTTTCACTAGCAGAGCGTATTCCCGTTTTAATTCATTTAGTTTCTTCCAGAATTCTGGTTTCTTCCAGAATTCGACTCTTGGGCGGAAAGCTGTTACTGCGGGATATGGCCTGTTTCCATTTACAAAAGTCACATGAGAGGCATTGTCATTATTCAGTATGGCTTCGCCTCCATAAGCAAAAGTTGAAGCGAAAAATAAAAAAGCGCAGAGTAAACTTAATACACATTTCCCTTTTTCCATTCCTCTACCTCCTTTTATTTACTGACACTTTCATAAAAAAAACCGGATTGCCTTTCCTAAATTTCGGCAACCCGGCTATCGAACTTACGTAGCTGTCAGCTGTCAGATAATCTGAAAACTGATAACTGAAAACTGATAACTAATTCCTTCTCGATCCGTGGCTTTCCCCCGGCAAAATTGCGCCGAAGGCTTTATCGATTCAGGATAGTTAAACTTTGCGAAAGTCTTTATTAAAAGAGCAAAAAAATTATTAAATTACACTTAAAATATACAACAAATCCTGGAAATTTCAAGGTTAGAAAGCTAACTTTTGTTTCTGTTAACGGAATTAGATGCTGGAAACTAGATTTTGAGGCCGTAGCCGGTGGCTTTTTTGAGGTTAGCCAGGGAGATATTGTAGTTAGCCAGGGCTTGAATATGGCGGGTTTGCGCTTCGGAGAAGTTATACAGGGTTTCTAAGGCACTGGAGAGCGAGGTTTCCCCTACCATGGCGCGTATCTTAATCACCTCTACTTCATTGCGCCGGAACTTCATATCCGCTTCTGCATTATGTAGTTGCAAAATTGCTTTCTGGTAATTCAAGAAGGCATCCTGCACTTCAAAGGAGATAGTTTTCATGGTTTCATTGAAATCGCTTAAGGAGCGGTGCAAGTCAATATCCGCCTTTTTCTTATCCGATAGGCGCTTGAGGTTATCTAAAAGATTGAATTCCGCACTCATTGTAGAGGATTTAGTGGCAGAAGTCTGGCCAAAACGGGGCTGGGTTTCATCAGTGTTATAGGCAGAATTGATGGTATTTCCTCCCCAGGGCTTACTGACTTTCACTCCGGCATACCAATTATTGGAGTCTTTGAGAGACTCGGTTTTGTAAGCGCCTTGATAAAACCCGTAAGAGGTAGTCAGGTCTACGGTAAAGGCATTGGTTTTATCTGCTTCAATCTTTTGGCCATAGTCGTTAAATTTGACCAGTAACTCACTTAAGTATATTTCCGGCCGATACTTTAAGGCAATCTCTACGCAGCTGTCTAAATCCAAGTTGAGCTTCTTGGCCTCAAGGAGCTGATTAGCTATTTGGGGGGTCTCCTTAATATTCAAGACCTGCTTAAAGGTCAATTCCCCCATAAATAGGTCATGCTTAATGGTATCCATCTGCAGCTGTATCTGCTCAAACCAGGCC
>CAZAPC010000185.1:0-1620 GCA_964486875.1 uncultured Planctomycetales bacterium | reverse complement strand
TTAGCGTATAACACTTGAGATCTCCTGGCAGGCAAGAGGCTTTTTTATCTCTTCCAGCCTCTCCTTCATCTCTTCAAGCTTGGCGGGATTGTTCTTAAGCATAACCACTGTTTCTCTTAACTGAGAAGCAGTCCTGGGAACAAAACCTACTCCCATATTTTGCAATGCTTCAACATTATCAGATTCCTGGCCCGGGATAACTGAAATAAAAATCGGAACCAGGTCCATATTTATAACCTCCGCTATTGTTGACCCTCCTGCCTTAGTCACAATGCAGTCAGAGACAGCCATAAGCTCCTCGGTGTTATCGATAAATCCGAATACCTTAACATTGGGCAGGTTATCTTTTAAGAGGCGCTTTTTAAGTTTCTCGTTAGAGGCACAAACAACTAATACCTGCGTTTTAAAAGATAACATTCTGGCAATCTTCCTAAGCGGGCCAATGCCAAAACTTCCGGTCATAAGCATAACCGTAAATTTATCCGGGCTTATGCTAAGCTTTTTTGCTAACGCTTTACGGTCAAATTCTTTTAAGAACTTCTGGTGAAAAGGAAGCCCGAAAACTTTTATTTTGCTTGGCGCTACTTTCTCTTGAAGAAGCCTCTCTTTAGTAAAACTAGAGGCAACAACGTAAAGATCTGTCCCTTCTGCTATCCAATATGGGTGCACGCCAAAATCAGTTATAATCGTAACAAGCTTGGATTTTATTTTTTGCTTACGCTTTAAAAGTGCGGCAATATCCGCCGGAAGAAAATGGGTAGAAATAATATAATCCGGGTCTTTGCGGATAAGATAGCGGATAAAATTCAAAGAATTGATATTGTTGACAAAAGTAGCTATAGGAGAACTTAGGAAACGAAAGAACCTAAATTCCGTAAGCCAAAAAGCAAAGCGCCACAAAGAAACCGCATATTTTACAAGAAAAGAATACCCTATAGTATAATCAAACCTGAATAAGGCATTTGTCTTATCCAGGACATCGATCATATTCAAAGATAAATCCGGACGATTTGCTTTTAAATACTCATAAACTGCCTCGGCTGCGCGCCTGTGCCCTGCGCCCGCTGAAGCGTAAACAATTAATACTTTCATAGGGGACGGTTCTTCAGCAATCTAAAGTATTATTTTGCTTTTAGAATAAATTTAACTGCTTCCAATAAGTCCTTAAATACTAAATCCGGAGCAGCCTCCCACTCATCCATATTATTCAGTTTCTCTTTACCCGAAAAAACAAGAATAGATTTGCAACCAGCGTTATGGGCAGTATGTATATCGCGGATTGTATCTCCGATAAAATATGCCCCCTTAGGATTAATCCCAAACTCACGAACAGCCTTTTTCACCATTCCCGGCCTGGGCTTGCGGCAGCTGCATCCGGCATCCTTGCGATGCGTGCAATAATACACTTTTTCAATACATCCGCCGGCCTTAGCAATCTCTTGAAGCATATAATCAGTTATCTTATCAAGTGTACTCTGGCTGTATATTCCCCTGCCAACCCCAGCCTGATTGGAAGCTACAAATATTTTATAACCTGCTTTACTTAACAGGACAATTGCCTTCTTGGCTCCGGGCAAAAACTTAAACTTCCGTAAAGAAGTTACGTAAGCCCTATCCCCC
>CAZAPC010000184.1:0-1627 GCA_964486875.1 uncultured Planctomycetales bacterium | reverse complement strand
GGGACAACTCTTGTAGACTTTCTTCCAATAAGCCTTTAAATATCTTACTTTTCCCTCAAGCCAGGCAAGGTTATCTTTATACCATTCCACTGTGCCTTCAATCCCTCTCTCGAAACTCACTTGAGGCCTCCAGCCTAATTCTTTTCTGATCTTTGAAGAACTGAGGCTGTACCTTATGTCGTGGCCAGGCCGGTCCTGGACAAACCGGACCAGGCTGTAAGGCCTGCCCAGGATATCCAGGATACGCCTTACAACTTCTATGTTCTTCCTTTCGCTGCCGGAACCGACATTATAGACCTCGCCTATCCTTCCTTTCCGGACAACCTCAAGGATAGCTGACGCGCAATCATCCACATAAAGCCATTCACGTACATTCAACCCTTTAGAATATACCGGGATCTTCTCGTTCTTCAGCGCTTTGTATATAATAACGGGGATGAGCTTCTCTGGGTATTGCCAATTACCGTAATTATTAGAGGGCCGCACGATGATGGCGGGGAAATCATATGTCCTGATGTAAGAGCGCACCAACAAGTCCGCAGCGGCCTTGCTTGCGGAATAGGGAGAGCTGGGGTTTAAAGGGGTGGTTTCATGGAACTGGCCGCTTGCTATATCTCCGTAAACCTCATCCGTTGAAACCTGCACAAAGCGGATTGCCCCATTTTCTTTTGCTGCCTCTAACAAGGCCTTGGTACCAAAAACATTTGTGCGCAGAAATTCATCGCTGCTTAAAATACTCCTGTCTACGTGGGTCTCTGCGGCAAAATTGACTAGAATATCCGGTTTTTCTTTCGCGAATACAGCCTTAATCCTGTTTTTATCACAGATGTCCGAGCGATAGAATTTGAACCTACCCCCCGCCTCCTGGAGGCGCTTTAGGTCTGCGGCATAGCTAAGCTTATCAACAATAATAATTCTTTCCGGGAAGAGCCCTTTACCAGCCAGTAATCTTATAAAGGCGCTGCCGATAAAGCCTGCCGAGCCGGTAACTAGGATCTTAGGTAATTTTTTACGCATTCATCTAATACGGAATTTATATTCCTTACTTTAAAACCGCTCTTTTCAAGCTTTTTAGTGGACATAACCAGGTTAGTGCGCACCAGGCTCAGCTTTTTGAATCCGATAACTTTATATTTAAAGCCAGGGACGTATTTTTTGTAAACCCGCATTAAGCTGGGGTATCTTAACCCGCCCCTATTGACCAGGTTATAGACGCCCTTAGCGTTAATCTTAAGCAGGTGCTTCAGGGCCTTGATGAAATCGGGTATATAGGTAACGGAGTTCTCCACATCTATAACCTTCCTGTACCTGATCAGTTTATCCAGGATATTCCTGGGATGCGGCTTATCCAACAAAGGTATCCTGATCCTTACGGTAAGGATGTTGTATTTCTTGGATAGGGCCTCCAGCGCCCTCTCCGCATAGATCTTGCTACGGCTGTAGAATAAAGCAAAGAAATCAGGCACCTGCTCTTCTTTTATGGGCTTATCTTTCTTATGGTTGAAATTAAATATACAGCCGCTGCTTATATGCACCAGCTTAATATTATTACGCAAGGCAACTTCGGCGAGCATCAGGGGGATGAAGCTATTGGCAAGAAGGGCCCTGTCAATATCCAGCTCGCAGT
>CAZAPC010000183.1:0-1633 GCA_964486875.1 uncultured Planctomycetales bacterium | reverse complement strand
AAGAAAAACCCGCCACAGAGCCGACAGCCAAATCGGCAACAGCGCAACATCAAGCTAGCATCAAATCCGCCACAATCAATAATGAAAAGAATGAGAAGAATATAAAACACCTTCTTGTAATGAAGGCTCAGTTTTTGGAATTATCCCATAGATATAAGAATGACAAAATCTTAATCAAAGCCCACTTGCTAAAAGAGGGTTATACAGAGTTTCAGATTGAAGAGGCATTCCAAAGGTATGCAAGGTGAGGGAGATATATATGCCTTTAAGCGGGGTAAATAAACTTTGCGCGCAATGTATCCAAAGCTGCAAGCAATGGCAGCAGGTAAAGGTTATTTACTGCCCATTTTTCAAAAGCAAACAGCAAAAGTCTGCCAAACCTAAAGAAAGGGCTACCCTGCGAGCACAGCAAAATCGCTAGGAAGCCCGTAGAGAGGCGATTTTTGGGGAGCAATAGAAATACCCCCCCTTATCGCGTAACGCCGGCAAGCCATGGAGCAGAAATTAGTCTATAAGAAGGACCAAAGATTAGAAGAGATTGAAGATAAGATTGCAGAGATTCTTTCTGAAGCAATCTATTCTTATATCCTCAGGAAAGGCCTGTTGAAAAATACTAACCGGCAGGACCGCGGCTCAGCCGAAAAAGGCTTGACAAAGGAAAGCCAAGATGGTATCTTATAATTGCATTTCGGTATATAATTATATTTCGGTAAAAAGCGAAGAAATTAAGGAAGAAATTAAAATGCTTTTGGAAAGGCACATTTTAGATAAAGTCCCCAGCCTCATCAGGAAAAATATCCCTACTCTAACAATAAAGAAAATCCTGCGCCAGCCTAGAATTAAAGGCACAAGCGTAGATATGATGCTCGATGTTGAGGTTGCCGGCAAGGACAAAAAGCTTATCATTGAAGTTAAAGCCAGGGGTTTTCCTGTACAGATACTGCAAAGTGTGCCGCTTTTGCTTAAAGCCAGCTCCCAAATAAAAAACAGTTATCCTGTCTTTGTCTCGGATTTTATTTCTAAAAGAGGCGCTGCTATCTGCAAAGAAAATAATATCGGCTATATAGACTTGACAGGCAATTGTTATTTGGGACTGAAAGAAGCCTATATTGAAAAGGCCGGCGAAGAACAGATCCAAAGAACGCGCAGCATCCTAAGGAAATTATTCTCTCCCAAAGCAACCAGGATTGTCAGGGCGCTGCTTGAGGAGCCAAAAAGAGTGTGGGGGATAGCGAAGTTATCTGCGGCCAGTAAGGTCGCGCTGGGATATACGCACGAAGTTATCGGTAAACTCCTTAAGGAAGGTTACATCATCCGCAAGGAAGATAAACAGATTCGGCTGTCTAATCCAGCCGATCTGCTAAATGACTGGGCAAGCCAGTACAAGATTCCTTCAGAATCCATTCATTCCTATTACTCTTCCATAAAAGACCCTCAGGAACTGATGAAAAAAATAGCCAGGCTGGCGAAGGAAAACAAGATTACCTATTGTTTTACGCTTCATAGCGGAGCTTCTTTGGTTGCGCCTTTTATGCGTTTTAGCGACGTGCATTTTTATTACCTTGGAGACCTTAAGAAAATTGTCAAACAACTGGAACTGGAAGAGATTGAATTCGGGGGCACAGTCCATCTC
>CAZAPC010000182.1:0-1650 GCA_964486875.1 uncultured Planctomycetales bacterium | reverse complement strand
GGTATGTATACGTTACCAAGGGGATACTGCTGAGATTGGACAGTGAGGCTGAATTAGCTGCGATTCTTGCCCACCAGATAATCCACATAGCACAACGCCACGGCATTAATAAGATAGAAGCAGATATGGCTTCTCTGGCCAAGGCGGATACACTGAAGCGCGGCGCCGATATGGCCTATTATTTTGTAAAGTTGGGTTATGGCAGGCGGCTTGAGACAGAGGCGGATATAAAGGGCGCGGAGTGCGTTTTAAAGGCAGGTTATGACCCCCAAGCTATGATAAAGGTGTTGGATGTGCTGCAGGAAGAGCAAAGGTACAATCCTAAGATTGTGGTAGATGTTTTGCGGGCGCACCCCAAAACCACGAAGCGAGTGGATATGGTCAGGCTTATGTGCGCCAGCCTGAAAGCGGAATATCCAGACAGGTATAATTCTGCAAAAGGAATTTATCATAAAGAAAGGTATGCAAAAAACATACTTGATGTTTTTGGCATAAAGAGGTAGCAGTGACCAGGTGTAGCTCAGAAAGGATTTCGTATAGGCTGCAGGACAAGAGGATTAACGACATTCTCGAGGGTATCGCGCATAATTACGCTTCGGGCATGAACGAACAATTGCTTCGTGAGATGCTGGTGACTGTGGGAAAAGTCGGCGAGGAGAAGCTTGGCACCGGAGATATGAAGCTTATTAATACCACACTTAAAGAATTGAGATATGCTCTCAAGGTATTCTCCGTTTATCGCGACGCGAGAAAGGTGGCCATATTCGGTTCCGCTCGATGCAGTGTTCGCTCAGAAGAGTACAGAATGGCCGAGGAATTTGCAAGAAAGATGGCAAATAACGGTTTTCTTGTAATTACCGGAAGCGGCCCCGGTATTATGGAGGCGGGCAATAAGGGCGCAGGCACGGCCAATAGTTTCGGAGTTAATATAAGGGTGCCTTTTGAGCAGAAGCCCAATCCGTATATAGCAAACGATAACAAGCTGGTTAATTTTAAGTACTTTTTTACCCGCAAGCTGATATTTATAAAGGAATCCGATGCCACTGCTTTATTTCCAGGCGGTTTTGGCACGCTTGATGAGGGATTTGAGGCGATAACGCTTTTTCAGACAGGCAAATGCCGACCAAGGCCTATTATTATGCTTGAACCGAAAGATGGCAGTTACTGGAAAGGCTGGATTTCGTTCGTAAGAGGCCAGATTTTGAAATCGCACTATATATCAAAGGATGACCTTAAAATTTTTAAAATAATTAACGACGTGGATAAAGCTGTGGCTGAAATACGGTTTTTTTACAAAAATTACCACTCTATACGATATATAAAGGGTATTACGGTTATTCGGCTTAACAAAGAAATTCCATCTGAAGTCATCCCTGAAATAAACAAAAAGTTTAAAGATATATTAAACGGCAAAGCGCAAAAAACAGTGCCTTTACCTCAAGAGGTTCAAAACAACGAACTTTTAGATTTACCGCGCATTAAAATGTCTTTTAATAGGCGTGATTTTGGGCGCTTAAGAGAATTAATAAATTATATAAATTTAGTTTATTAAAAAAGTAAATATAAATTTTTGGGAATATTCTGGGTTTTTTGTTGTTATATATAAAGAGAAGGCCCAGGATAAAAGGGTTTAACATGGTTAAACTAAGC
>CAZAPC010000181.1:0-1668 GCA_964486875.1 uncultured Planctomycetales bacterium | reverse complement strand
GGCTATATCCACCTCTGGGATTTAAAAGATGAAGCAGCCTGGATAGGCAATGATTCAGTCGCGGACCAGATTATAACCAGCCGGATAACCGGGGTAGAGTTAGAGCTTTCCGCCGATACCACACAATTCATCCCTGCAATAGGAGCTAATTTTGTTAGTGCAGAGCTGAAAAATTTAAACCCAGAGCAACAAAAAGAGCTGGACAGGTGTTTAGGCAGCCATTTGCCTGAAGGGATATGGGGCGCAGTGGGATTGGACGACAGGCCTCCATTTATGTTGGTTAAAGTAGGTTTGGTTGAGATGGATAAAATAATCCATCCCTTATTAAGGAGTAAAATAGAGACTAATGATGCCTTAAGCAGGATATTTAACGACTTTCTTAAAGGCGCTAACCCGAATTTAGGCTTGGTTCCCAATATGCCGGGCTTAAGAAGGATTATTGAGTTCCATGTTTTATCCGGAGAAGCATATGAAATTGACCTTTGCATGCAGGCATTAGCCACTCATGTTTACAAAGAGCCGGTAACCTTTATGCCTTTTAAGGCTTATAATGACGGCGAATTAAAATATGAATTCAGCATCAATACCCAAGAAGGCAGTAATCCGAATTGCGTAAGCCTGGAAATTACTTTTTATCATCCGGAGAGCATTACTCCGGCTGAAGCCAGGTTTAACGATGCCCAGGACAAGCTGAATTACAATTGTTTAATTGAATACCTTAGGAATAACGGTTTTGATAAAGAGGCCTCTAAATTAATTGACGGCCTTGATTTGATAGATGATGTGCTGCGGTTTCCGGGGTTAAGCGCATGCGCAATTAGGATAAGCAAGGTAAGAGAAATATTGGGAGAATTTAGCAGCAATATTTATTTGACAGAGCCGTCTCTTCTTAACGGAGAGTTATTGTATCATGTCAGCTCAGAACCGACTAACATTAAACTTTCCGATATAGAAGGGAAAAACGCATGGTTAAGCGCTGATATAGGCAGATTAGAAGAGCCGTGGGAGGCTAGCTACGGGGTTTATTTTAACTCTTCGGAAAAATTCTTTAGTTTGAAGTCAGAAAACCGGGGCCAGATAGGCATAAAGTTTTTTACTGCTCAAGATGAAGGCATAATTTACAGGATTACTCCTGAAGGGGCAGTGTTTGTGGAAAGAAACAGGGCCGTTTACGACGCTGTATGCGCAGTATTTATGAGGCTGCCGTATTTGTTCGCTGATGATTTGCACGGGGCAGATATATTGCTATTGGAAGAGTTTTTCTCCGAGGTTAACCTGACTGTCAGCCGAAAGAGTGTTTCTGTGCGATGGGGGTCAAAGAATATTACGGTTTTCCCTGATTCCATATCCCAAGCTCAAGATAACGAAGCATTATTTTTCCTGCCGCTATTAGATGATAGTCTGGAGATATTGGAGGAATGCGTAGACATAATAGATGTATTTTTAAGGGGGGCGCTGGTATTTGAAGATCGGTGTGAAGAAGTAGATGATTTAGAGTGGGAAGATTTCTGGGGGTGGTTTAAGAATGAATATTGCGCCGATAAGGCTGCTGCAAAAAGAGCCTCCAGCGAACAGGCTTCTTTATCGCCAGCTTCGTTATTGCCGGATATAAAACCCTATCCTGACGCAATTAGCCTTAAGCAGAACCGCAGCCCGAAGTATTTTTAT
>CAZAPC010000180.1:0-1701 GCA_964486875.1 uncultured Planctomycetales bacterium | reverse complement strand
CAATTGAGGGTTACAAAAATGGGAAATATAAAGCTGCGGATGCTCCGAGTGTAGGCTCTAAGTTCGGTATGCCGGGCAAGAATAACTAAACAGGAGGAAACGATGCCATTTTTTGAGCCTTTAGAGAAGATGGATCCTAAGCACGTTGATTTAGAAAGAGCAAGGAAATCTCTGAGAGAGGAGCTTGAGGCGATCGATTTCTATCAGGAAAGAATAGACGCTACCGAGGATGAGTCGCTGAAGAAGCTCCTTGCGCACAATATGAATGAAGAGAAAGAACACGCGGCAATGCTTATGGAGTGGATCAGGAAGAATGATCCAACGCAAGATAAGGTGTTTAAGGAGCACGATTAGGAATAATAGAATTGGACAAAGAAGTTGCAGAAAATCATAAAAAATATTTAGAGCGAAAAGCCTTATATAAAAGTTTCGGTTATGATGTAGACAAGGAAAGAGATTTTATTCTCGAACAGGCGAAACCTCTTTATGGGAAAATCCTTGAAGCCGGAACTGGCAAGGGGCATTTTGCGCTCGCTTTAGCCAAAGCGGGGTATTCGTTTGTCACTTTTGATATCTCGCCGGACGAACAGCGTTTTGCAAAGCTCAATATTACGCATTTTGGTTTTGATAAACAGGTAGACTTCAGGATCGAAAATGGCGAAAAAACAACTTTTACATCGGGAAGTTTTGACGTAGTTTTTTCTGTGAATGTTCTGCATCATTTGCGTAACGCCTACCAAGTTATCGATGAACTCCTTCGGCTTATTTCTTCTAAAGGCAAACTGATTTTGGCTGATTTCACGGCTGAAGGGCTTAAGGTGATGGATAAGATTCACGGGCTTGAAGGCAATACGCATGAAGTATGCAAAGTCACTTTATCTGATGCTGAGGATTATTTAACCAAGAAGGGTTTTGGAGTTAAAAGGACGCAGAGTCTTTATCAGAGTGTCCTTGCGGTTGAAAAGAGGTAGTAAACGATTATGATTATTTCAGTGGCAAGCGGAAAAGGCGGTACGGGAAAAACGACAGTTGCAGTTAATCTGGCACTGTCGCTTAAGAATATCGAGTTTCTTGATTGCGATGTGGAAGAACCCAACGCGCATATTTTCTTAAAGCCGCGTATCGGCGGCGAAAAGAAAGCGAGCATTCCTGTGCCTGAGGTTGATGAGACAAAATGCACTTATTGTGGTAAATGCAGGGAGGTTTGCGTGTATCATGCTATCGCGGTATTGCCGGGAAGCGACGGTAAAAAGGGAAGTGTTTTAATTTTTCCGCATCTATGTCATGGATGCGGCGTGTGCAGTATGCTTTGTCCTGAGGGCGCGATTAAGGAAGTTGATAAGGAGATCGGTATTATTGAAATCGGCGAGAAAGAGGGAATGCAGTTTATTCACGGCCGTCTTAATATCGGCGAGGCGATGTCGCCTCCGGTTATCAGACAGGTTAAGCAGTATATTAATGCAACGAGAACGGTAATAATTGACGCTCCGCCCGGGACATCTTGCCCCGTGATCACTGCGGTTAAAGGAAGCGATTTTTGTATTTTAGTCACAGAACCGACGCCTTTCGGTCTTAATGACTTAATTTTGGCGGTTGAAGTACTGCGAAAAATAAAGATACCTTTCGGGGTCGTTATTAACCGTGCCGATATTGGTGACGGCAAGGTAGAGGATTATTGCGGAAAAGAGGACATATCTATCT
>CAZAPC010000179.1:0-1736 GCA_964486875.1 uncultured Planctomycetales bacterium | reverse complement strand
CTAAAATCTGAAGTTCTTTGAAAATTTAGCTTTACTTGTTATAGTATGTCTTTTTTTGATGCTTTTTTTATAGCACAATACAAAACGGCTGTCAATAGCAATAATCACTGCAGATTGGCAACCTGAAATATAGGCATAAAAACACCGATGAGCATCGTGCCGATTAAAGCACCCATAAGAATAAGCATCATAGGTTCAAACATCGAAATTATACGGCCTAAGAAACTCTCTACATACTCCTGATAAAAAGCATTAATCCTCTTAAACATCTGCGGGAGCTCGCCGATCTCCTCTCCGATACTTACCATTTGCACCACCATAGGATCAAAAAAACCACTCTCCTCAAAAGGCTGGCCTAAGGTCTTTCCCGAACGAACATTCTCTTTTATACTGGATATAATATTGCTTAAAACCATATTTCCGGCGCTTCTTTCGCTTATCTCAAGCGAATATAATATCGGCACACCGCTTTCAAGGAGTGTAGACATACCCGAAGAAAACCTCTCTATAGCTAAAGCGTGGAAAAATTCTCCGAATACCGGAATACTAAGCTGTAATTGCTCAAAACGCAACCTACCGTTTTTGGTTTGCACATAAACTTTAAAGGCATACCCTACCGAAACTATGAGAACAACCACCAGAATAAATTTAGTGCGGACAAAACTACTAAAACTTATAAGTATTTGCGTAAGCAATGGCAGTTCCACGTTAAATTGAGCAAATATTTCAGCAAAAGTAGGGATAATCTTTAAAGTTACAAAAAGGAACGCTCCAAAACCGACCATAAGAAGTATCGCCGGATAAATAAGCGCAGATATAATCTTCTTTTTAAAAGCCTCGTTACGCTCAAGATATGCCGCTAACCGGCTTAAGACTACAACAAGGCTTCCGGATGCTTCCCCGCTCTCCACCAGATTAATCCACATCTCTGAAAAAACATCCGGGTGCTTTGCCAATGCCTCATGAAAGCTTAAGCCTGCTTCCATATTCTTTTTAACTTCGTCAATTACACCCGCAAGTTTTTTACTGGCTACCTGCTGCCTGATAATATCAAGGCTTTTTAATATGGTTATGCCCGCCCCAAGCAAAGTTGAAATCTGCCGGCAGAAAAGAGTAAGGTCATAACTGGTAACGCGGCTATGTTTAGCCTTAACCTTAAATTTAGTTGCGCCTGGCCGGGGCACATCGCTGGACTCAGGGACTACGCTTACCACTATTAAACCCTTTGACTGAAGCCGGCTTATTAATTCTTCCTGGCTAAGCGCATCCTCAACCCCGGTCTCTTTTTCACCTTCCTGATTCCTTACAATATAAAAAAACTTAGGCATTACTCTACTCCTAAAGCAAGGGCAGAAGCCTCTTCCAGCGAAGTTATCCCCTGCTCAACCTTGCGCAACCCCGAATCATAAAGCTGCTGCATGCCATTAGCCTTAGCAGCCTCGCGTATCTTCTGGAATGAAGCCCTCTGATTGATAAGAGTGCGGATATCATCATTAACCCACATTACCTCAGAGACACTAACCCTTCCTCTATAACCTGTATTATTGCATTTAGGGCAGCCTTTTGCCTTATAAATAAGCTCTGCCTTAATACCTAAATTCTTTACCTGCTCTTTATCCGGCTCATAAGCCTCTTTACAATCAGGGCAAAGCTTCCTTAACAGCCTCTGTCCTATAATTAATAATAATGAAGGCGCTAACATATAAGGCTCAATACCTATATCCATAAGCCTGCTT
>CAZAPC010000178.1:0-1755 GCA_964486875.1 uncultured Planctomycetales bacterium | reverse complement strand
CCTCAACCACCACAATTGTTTCCTCGTCAGTGACCCTCATACCATCCACAAACTCGGTTTTCTTCCCGCAAGAGCGCATGCGGTCGCTGATATTCGGTCCCCCGCCATGGATTAAAACCGGCCTTAAGCCCATAAAATTTAAGAAAACGATATCCTCAAGAACCCCTCGTCTGATTTTCTCTTCACCGAGTATGCTTCCTCCGTATTTAATCACGATTATTTTCTTATGGAACGTCTTAATGTACGGTAGTGCCTCAATTAAAACCTCTGCTTTCTTAATTGCCTCTTCCATTACTCTTCACTCCTTCGTCACTCGGGAGTTTACAGTTGTGTCGTGCTGTAAACTATACACTTAGTTATATTCCGCATTTATCTTGATATATTCTGGCGTCAAGTCTGAAGTATAAACCACGCAAGAACCATTACCCCTACCAAGAGAGACCTCTACATCTATTTCCTTTTTATGCAAAGGGCTGACTTTGATTTTTAAATCTTTTTCTCTGACATCTATGCCGCTTGCGCCAACACCAGCCACAATTCTTCCGAAATTAGGATTTTGGCCGTACATTGCTGTCTTAAATAAACTGGAATTAGCAATACTTAGGGCCGCTATCTTAGCCTCCTTATAATTCTTGGCTCCCTTAACCTCAATCTGAATAAACTTGGTTGCGCCTTCGGCGTCCCTGACAATCATCTTTGCTAACTCAAGGCACACAAGATGCAATGCTCTGAAAAAGGGATTAAAGTTACGTCGCACATCTATCAACGGATTAGCTGCAGCACCATTTGCTAGCAATATAACGGAGTCATTTGTACTCATACAACCATCAACCGTTATGCAATTAAAGGACTCCTCTATGTTTATCTTTAAGGCCTTATCAAGAGCGGCTTGAGAGATATTGGCATCTGTAAAAATAAAAATTAACATCGTGGCCAGATTCGGCGCAATCATACCAGCACCCTTAGCTATCCCGCAGATTATTACAGTTTTTGATCCGATTTTAAACTTTACAGTAATTTCCTTAGAAAACTTATCCGTAGTCATTATTGCTCTCTTGGCTTTATCTATTTCCTGTTTAGATAACCCTGCCACTAACGCGGGAATGGCGTTTCTAATCTTTGAAAGTGGCAACCTCTTTCCAATAACACCAGTGGAGTTCACAAACACACTTTCTTTTCTTATCTTTAATGCCTTGGCAACAAACGAAGTGGTATTTAAGGCATCCTTTAAACCTCGGCTTCCTGTAAAACAATTTGCGTTTCCGCTATTAACCACTATTGCCTGAAAATACTTATTGACCTTTAGATATTTCTGGTTAATTTTAATGGGGGCAGCCTGAATTTTGTTGCTGGTAAAAAGGCAGCTTGCCCTTGCGGGTATTTCAGAATAAAAAAGGGCTAAATCTAATTTACCCGACTTCTTTATGCCTGAGGCTACTGCGTTTGCCGCAAAACCCAAAGGTAGAACTGCTTTTTTTATTATCATAACAATGCTGTCTGCTCCGGGAACCCATACATTATATTCATATTTTGCACTGCCTGACCTGAAGCACCTTTTAATAAATTATCGATTGTGGCAATAACAATAATCTTGTCGCCGCAATCTTTTATCCCGATATCACAAAAATTGGTGTTAACTACGTCTTTTAGCGTAGGAAAATTTCCTCCTTCCCTAATTCTTACAAACGGTTCTTTGTGGTAGAAATTCTTATATAGATTAATTAAATTTTGATTTTTGATTTTTGATTTTTGATT
>CAZAPC010000177.1:0-1758 GCA_964486875.1 uncultured Planctomycetales bacterium | reverse complement strand
GTATAATGAAATCTCTAAAAGGAAGAATACTATCTTATTAAATAAATCTTCTATTAAATGGGTTGAGGAATTACAGAAGTAATATAGAGATTAAGGGGGTAATAGTGTATAGGATAGCAGTTATACCAGGAGATGGGACAGGGCCGGAAGTAGTTGCGGAAGGGATAAAAGTCATTAAATCCGCGAGTGAAAAGTTTGGCTTTAAATACGAGACAAAAGATTTTGATTTTAGCGGAAAGAGATACTTAAAAACCGGGAAACTGGTTTGTGATAGCGATGTTGAAGAGCTTAAGAAATATAATGCCATTTACCTTGGCGCAGTAGGAGATCCTGATGTAAAGCCCGGTATTATTGAAACCGGGGTATTGCTTAAGCTAAGGTTTGCCTTGGATCAGTATATAAATCTTCGTCCGGTAAAGCTTTATAATTCTTCTTTCTGTCCGTTAAAAGATAAAAAACCCGAAGATATTGATTTTGTGGTTGTTAGAGAAAACTCCGAGGGGCTTTACAAGGGAATGGGTGAATTTAAGGATAAGGGCACAAAAGATGAGGTGGCCACCCAGATTTCTTATAACACCAGAAAAGGGGTAGAGCGTTGTATTAGATACGCTTTTGAGTATACGCGTAAACGAAATAAGAAAAAGAAACTTACCCTTTGCGGCAAGACTAATGTTTTAACCTTTGCCTGGGATCTTTGGGAGAGGACATTCTATGAAGTAGCAAAAGAATACCCGGATATTACTGTTGATTATGCGCATGTTGATGCAACCACTATGTGGTTTGTAAAGAATCCGGAGTGGTTCGATGTTATTGTAACCGATAATATGTTTGGTGACATCATTACGGATCTAGGCGCAATGATACAGGGGGGGATGGGAATTGCTGCCGGAGGGAATATAAATCCTGCGGGTGTGTCTATGTTTGAGCCTATCGGAGGAAGCGCCCCTAAATATACTGGCAAGAATATAATTAATCCCTTAGCTGCGATTTGCGCTGCCGGTATGATGCTTGAGAATCTAGGAGAAGATAAGGCAGGTAAGGCGATAGAAGATGCGGTTATAAAAGTAGCCAATAATAAACTAAAGTCTTTGGCAGCAGGGAAGATGGGGTATTCTACTACGGAAGTAGGAGATCTTGTTTTAGAAAGCCTAACTTAGTGATGAAGCGGGGACTGTCCCACGATAAGAGGAGTATAGTTTGGGAGATAAGCGAAAATGAGAAAATATAATATTGCAGTAGTCGGTGTAGGCGCGGTCGGCATTGAAATGCTGCGTGTTTTAAGGCAGCGTAACTTTCCGGCTGGAGAATTACGTGTTTTTGCCCGTTCCGCGCGAGATATTGAGGTTGACGGAGAGAAATATTCAGTACAAGCAATCAGCCCGGAAGGCTTTAAAGGTGTAGATATAGCTTTATTTGCCGGCACAGAAGGGGAAAAGGGAGCCTCGGCAACTTATGCGGCAGAAGCAGTAAAAAGAGGGGCAGTGGTTATAGATAACGGGGCTGACTTCCGAATGGATCTTAAGGTTCCTTTGGTTGTCCCCGAAGTGAATGCGCAAGACATAAAAAAGCATATAGGAATAATTTCAAATCCCAACTGTTCTACTATCCAGATGGTGGTTGCGTTAAATCCTATACATAAAAAAGCAGGGGTTAAAAGGGTTATCGTTACCACGCTACAAGCCTCAAGCGGCGCAGGCCGCCAGGCTGTTGAGCAATTAAAGGAGGAGAATTTTTTGATTGCCCAGGGCGGATTTAATG
>CAZAPC010000176.1:0-1772 GCA_964486875.1 uncultured Planctomycetales bacterium | reverse complement strand
ATCCCGTAGCAATTCAGCTTCCTTTTGGCAAAGTTGATAAGTTCGAGGGTATAATTGATTTAATTAATGAACAATCAATACTTTATCGCGATGAATTAGGTAAGGAGTTTGATACTTTACCTGTGCCCGGTGATTATATTGCTGAAGTTAAGAAATACCGCGAGATTCTCATTGAGCGATTAGCCGAAGCCGATGAATTAATTATGGACAAATTTGTCCATGCAAAACCCATTGAAGTTGAGGATATTAAAAGCGCTATTCGTCGAGCAACATTGAAAAACCGATTTGTGCCGGTTCTTTGCGGTGCTTCTTTAAAAAACAAAGGCATACAGCTTCTTTTAGATGCTATATGTGATTATCTGCCTGCTCCCTGTGATCTTCCGGCGATAAAGGGAATAGAGCCTGTCTCCGGCGATTATGAAGAAAGGATAGTTTCTTATGATGCTCCTTTTTGCGCTTTATGTTTTAAAGTAATGTCGGACCCCTATGTTGGGCGCCTTAACTTTATCCGCGTCTATTCAGGAAGCTTGATGAGCGGGACATATGTTTATAACGCCTCGCAGAGATTAAAAGAGCGGGTTAGAAAATTGGTGCGTATGCATGCTAATCGTCAGGAGACTATCGATTGTGTCCGTGCAGGGGATATCGCCGCAATTATTGGTTTAAAAGAGACTAAAACCGGAGATACTCTTTGTGATGTAGATGCGCCGATTATACTTGAAAAAATACGTTTTCCTGAACCGGTTATTTCGATGAGTATTGAGCCGGAGAGTAAAGAGAGTCAGGATAAATTGAGTTTAGCCTTAAGAAAGCTGGAGGATGAGGATCCTACATTTTCAGTAAACTATAATTCTGATACGGGGCAGATGCTTATTTCCGGGATGGGACAGTTGCACCTGGAGATTGCCGTGGATAGGATAATGCGTGAATTTAATATTGAAGCAAAAACAGGACAACCTCAGGTAGCATATCGGGAAACAATTACCAAGAAGGTTATTTCTGTAGGGAAATTTATTCAACAGACCGGTGGCCATGGTCAATATGGGCATGTGGTTTTAGAAATTTCGCCACAGGAGACTCCCAGTTCAGGCATTACCTTCCAGGAAAAGATAAAAAGTGGGGTTATCCCCTATGAATTTATTCCTGCAGTAGAAGAGGGCATAAGGCTTGCAGCAAGGAGTGGGTGTTTAGCCGGATATCCAGTTACCGATGTAGCGGTTTGCCTTCTGGATGGATCCTATCATGAGGTTGATTCCTCAGAGTTAGCATATCAGATGGCAGCAGGAATAGCCTTTAATGATGGAATTAAGAAAGCGAATCCCGTACTCTTAGAACCAATAATGGATTTAGAAATAGTTGCGCCTGAAGAATATATGGGACAGATTTTGAACGACTTGAATGGACGAAGGGCAAAGGTTACTGCTTTGAATCAGCGAAAGACAATTCGCATTATTCGAGTTCTGGTGCCTTTAGCTGAAATATTTAATTATGCAACCATATTGAGGTCCTTAACTCAAGGTCGTGGTTCTTATACAATGGAGCCCTCGCATTATGCCGAGGTGCCTTCATATATAGCAGAGAAGATTTTTGGTTTAGGCGGAAGTGTCTGGCAGGGTAAATCCCGTTAGGGGTAAACTCCGTTAGAAAGTTCACACGGGGCTTTCTAACGGAGTAAAGGGATAGACCTCACCGCCAGATATCTTACGAAAAGGAGGTAATAATGGCTAAAGAAAGATTTGTCCGCACAAAGCCACATTTAAACGTTGGAACCA
>CAZAPC010000175.1:0-1780 GCA_964486875.1 uncultured Planctomycetales bacterium | reverse complement strand
TACGTACTCAGCCTTCGTCCAGGATGAAGATGGAGATGATGTTGCTCTTGATCTGATTTTATACGATCCTAAGAAGAATTCCGTCTTGGAAAAGGTCCGACAAAATGTGCGTGGAATAGATGCCAAAAATGGCACAGAGGTAATTTGGCCATATAGGTTCTCCGAAACCTATTCGAATGAATCCATCATCTATAACATAACAGCAGATGATGGAGTCGGTTTACCGGTTTCTACTGGAAATAGCAGCGGACCCATGTTGCTTTCTGAGCCAAAGATAGCTGTAACCGCAGATCCCGTATCTAGCCAGAACAACAATTGGTGGGACACTTATACAGTTAGAGCCATGGTTAAGAATCCCAGTGCAGACGAAGCTACTCTGGGTATTAAATTTTACACAGCTGATGGCATAATCGACCTTAAAGAACCAAGAACGGTTAAGCAGACTTCGGTTGCCCAAGAGTGCAAGTGGGATTTTAGAGGCTTTACCGTCAAAGACCGTAATAGTCCAGTAAAGTACGAGCTAACCTATAATTTAGCAGATCAGGATGGCCGATACAGACGGATCATTGAGGATGAGAAGCCGATCTCCGATATAATAATTTCTTGGCCGAATGTTGCCATTAATGCCATTTGGGCCGTGTTACTCGGTGGTTTCGTGTTCAGCTACGGAAGCCGATTAGATGGCATGATCAAAAAGATTAAACAAATCATGAGGCTTTCCCCTGCAGAAAAGGCAGAGATGCCCAAGGGGAAGGTTGGAGGCGGTGAGAATTAGTGACTGCTATTCCATTTTTATTCCTGATTTACTTTGTACTGCTATCTATAGCTTTACTTTTGGCCTGGATCAGCACCGGGACAAAAAGGAGAATTATCAAGAAAAGGTTCCTTTTAGACGAAACTCACATGAAAGCATTAGACACTGACCCCATGCTGAAAAAGTTTGTCATCTTGGATTGGTCCATGGCTTTCGTCTTTGCGGGTTTTTTGCTGGTTCCTGCGGTGGTTTTCGGCGAGAACGTCTGGCTTGTAACTACAATTCTTGAACTGGCATTTATAGTCCTTGGACTCTTGGTTGTTCGACTAGTGAATATCACCGATTGGTATATGGAATGTTTTATAGTCGATTTTAGATATTATTGGTCTTCTTTAATCCTTACGTTTGCGGCTATTCTGACAGGCAATGTAGTTTATGCTATTAACATGCGACCATATGGAATTATCGCAGAGCTTGTTGCGATGTCATTAATGAGTTTATCCCTTCTACTCCTGATTAGTCCGCTACTGAGTGAATGGAGATTTTATACTGAATCCGGATTAAATGATTGGATCGAGTTCATAAAGAAGAGGCATGAAATACAGGAGGAGCCCCAGCATTCTCTGGGGCAATAAATTGAACTCAATCCCCCTCCTTGTAATCGACAACCTTAAAGCAGCTGATCTCCTCATAGAACTTTATATCATGTTTATGCATGCTTCTGGGATCATTCAAATTTTCTGCCATATCCTTAATCATTGCCTCAGAAAAGTCCTTTAATACTATCCTTGCTTCTTTATTAATGTGATCGAAGGCATTATCCAAACTAAACTGTCTCTTTTCATTGATTAACGAATCGACTGTAGATACCATCCTCTGTATGCGACTAAGCTCCAAAGGGCTATCAAAGAGCGTCAAAATCAGGAACTCAACCTTTCCCGGACGGTTCAACATAGTCCTCTCTTCAACAATGTCATCCTTCTGAATGCATTCCTTGTTTATATCAAAGCCTTCACATACTTTGTC
>CAZAPC010000174.1:0-1785 GCA_964486875.1 uncultured Planctomycetales bacterium | reverse complement strand
AACATAACCTCAGCTATAGTTGATAACGCTACTCTTACAGCTGCTGAAATAGATTCCAATCTTAGCCTTTTACAAATCAAGTCAGCGCTTATGGGCTTATTGATAGCAGGCGGCATGCTTATTCCGGGTAATATACCGAATATTATCTCAGCGGGTAAACTCAAGATCAAAAGTTCGGAATGGGCAAAATTCGGCGCACCCCTAGGTTTGATTGTCATGATGATTTATTTCTTGATATTGATACTGGTTTAGAGTCTAATTTCTTGACAAGAAAGATTTCTGCAGTAACATATTATTTATTGAGTGTCTGGAGAAATATTCTAAGCGTGATTAGTTTTCAAGTTTAAGAGGGAATATGGGATACGTATCTTGTGCATAAAACAGGCGTGATTGTTTAGTAAAACGATCGCGCCTTTTCTTCGAGAGGAGGAAAGAAATGAAAAAGTCGTTGTATGGTATCGCAGCTTTATGTTTTTTGGTTACAGCAGCCCATTTGTATGCGCAAGAAGAGGTTTCTTCCGCGACGCAGGATCAATCAAGCTCTACTGTTCAGGGGCAAACCAGTGCCCGTTACGAATGGAAGCAGGAAGTTAAAAGCGATAAGCAGGCACTTAAAGACGCCAAGGGAACGATTAAGGAAAATGCATCTTCCGCAAGGCAGGAAGAACAGGATTTGCGTAATCAGATTCAACAAGCAATACAGGCCGGTGATAAAGAGACTGCATCTAAGCTTAGAGAACAATTAAAAGCCATGCATCAAGAAAATGTTGCGCAGAAACAACAGGATACGCAGGCTCTGCAGCAAACAAGGCAGGGATTAAAACAGGATATTCAAGAGGGCCGGCAGGAAGGTTATGCTTCTTCTCAAGCAGCTGGATATAATCCACCCGGACAAGGCCCTAATAATCCTCCTGGGGTGGGCCCTAGAAATCCTCCGGGCTACAATCCTCCAGGTGTTGGCGCAGGGAATCCTCCTGGATATAACCCGCCAGGTACTGGACCGCGTAATCCCCCAGGTTACAATCCTCGAGGTGCTGGCAGGCCAGGCCAGAATAATGAAATCAGACAAGATACTGGAGAAATCCGCCACGATAGGAATGAACTTCGAGGAGATCGTAGGGAAATTCGTGGAGACGCTCGCGAAATTCAAGGAGAACATAAAGAAATCCAGCAGGATAGGAAAGATATTCGTCAGGATCGGCAGGAAGGCGATAAAGCAGGCCTTAAACAAGATGTCAGAGAACTCAAAGGTGATCAAAAAGACTTAAGAGGGGACCGCCGAGATTTACAAGGAGACCGTCAGGATCTTCGTAGTGATCGTAAGGACCTGCATCAAGATGTTAGTAAGCGTAGAGGAGATGTAAGAAATAGGCATTAAGATAGAATTAGGTAAGGTATACTGTTAATAAAAAACCCCGCACTTGAAATTCCGAGTGCGGGGTTATTTTTTAAAAGGATTTATTTATGAAAGTTTAGAGACGTTAGTTGCTTGTTCTCCTTTTGGCCCTTGAGTAACGTCAAATTCTACTTCCTGACCTTCCTCTAAGGTTTTATATCCTTCGCCTTTAATTGCACTGTGATGTACAAAGACGTCTTTGCCGTCTTCACGCGTGATAAACCCATAACCTTTTTGATTGCTGAACCACTTTACTTTACCTTTTGCCATTTCTTCTGTTTCACCCCCTTTACGCTAAAACAAAAAACCGTAAAGCGGAATAGATAAGAAAATATGCTTTACGGTTATTTGATTCTTAATTTTATTGCTCCTGTTACTTTGTTATAACT
>CAZAPC010000173.1:0-1788 GCA_964486875.1 uncultured Planctomycetales bacterium | reverse complement strand
GATTTAATGAGGTGCATGTAAAAGCAGAAAGTAAGGCCATGCCTCAACAGCTAGCCTATAATGTATTCCCGCATATCGGCAGCTTTGTGGAAGGTGATTATACAAATGAAGAGTGGAAGTTAGTTAAAGAGACACATAAGATCATGCACGCCCCTAAAATGAAGATATCCGCTACCACAGTAAGGGTGCCGGTTAGGACAGGGCATTCAGAGTCTGTGTATATTGAAACAGATAAGCATATAAGCGTTGAACAAGTAAAGGATATATTATCCAGAGCTCCCGGAATAGTGCTGCAGGATGAGCCTGGAAAAAATATTTATCCTATGCCTTATGATTGCGAAGGCAAAGATGAGACTTTTGTCGGCCGGATACGTTCTGATGCGTTTGTCAAAAACGGCTTGTGGCTTTGGGTTGTTGCAGATAACCTGCGTAAGGGTGCTGCTTCTAACGCTGTCCAGATCGCAGAATGCCTGATAAAAAAAGTTTAAGAAATATAAAGCTGGTTATAGAGTATAACGGCAGGCGTTATTGCGGTTGGCAGGTACAGCCGAATACTAAGAAAAAGAGTATCCAGAAGGCAATAGAGAATGTTCTTTTTAGGCTGCTTGGTGAAAAGGTAAGGCTTATTGCTTCAGGTAGGACAGATGCCGGCGTGCATGCGTTAGCCCAGGTAGCAAATTTCCACACTACTTCTAAAACTGACCTTGGCAGATTGAAACTGGGTTTAAACGGCCTATTGCCGCGCGATATAAAAATATCCGAGATAAAAGAAGCACCTCTTAGCTTTCACAGCCGTTTTTCCAGTAAGTCAAAACTCTACCGCTATACGATATTAAACCGCGGTTATTCTTCTCCGTTAATGGAGGGAAGGGTGTTTTTTTACCCGCATTCGCTTGACATCCAAGCTATACGCAGGGAATCAAGGGTATTGCTTGGCAGGCATAATTTTAGTTCTTTCCAGGCATCTTTAGGCAAAGATAAGAATCCAGTTAAGACTATTAAGAAGTTATCTATCTCCCGGAAAAAAGATTTTATTTTTGTTGATATAGAGGCAGACGGGTTCCTTTATAATATGATCAGGAATATCGTAGGCACGCTTATCCTGGTGGGGAAGAGGAAATTGCTGAAAGGAGACCTAAAAAACATTCTGCTCGCCAAAGACCGGAAGAAGGCAGGGCAGACTGCGCCTGCCTGCGCTCTCTGTTTAATGGAAGTCAGGTATTAATAATCTGAAAAATTATTTGACTTAAAGCGTAAATATGGTATACTTTTCTTTCTATGATTAAGACTTATTCAGCTAAAAAAGAAGATATTAAAAGGGCCTGGTATCTGGTAGATGCCAAGGACAAGATATTAGGCAGGTTTGCTGCTAAGGTCGCGTCAATATTGCGCGGTAAGCATAAGCCTATATTTACTCCGCATGTAGATACAGGCGATGCGGTTATTATCATTAATGCCGCTAAATTAAGGCTTACCGGGAGAAAGGCCAAGCAGAAGGTTTACCGCCGATATTCCGGTTATCCCGGTGGTTTAAGGGAGGTGCCTTTTGAGATGATGTTTAAGCATAGGCCGGAGACCGTAGTTGAGCTTGCGGTAAGGCGTATGTTGCCTAAAGGCAGGCTCGGGGCTGATATGCTTAAGAAATTAAAGATCTACGCGGATGATAAACATAATCATAAAGCGCAGAATCCTCAAATTCTGGAGGTATAGTTAAATAATGAGTGATACCGTAAAATATACAGCAGTAGGCAGGCGCAAGGAATCAGTAGCAAGGGTTCAGCTTATCCC
>CAZAPC010000172.1:0-1789 GCA_964486875.1 uncultured Planctomycetales bacterium | reverse complement strand
GTCTTCCATGAGCCTTTTTACTTTCATCTTGCTTCTATTTATTTCAAGGATACTGCTGACATAACCGATAAAAGGAATATTTAATCTCTGGGCCAGTTCCGGTCCAACCTGCCCGGTATCTCCATCCACGGTCTGTTTGCCCAGTATTATAAGGCGGCAATCATCTATTTTATTTATAGCTTTTGACAGTGTAGTTGAAGTTGCCCATGTATCCGCACCGGCAAATGCCCGGTCCGAAAGAAGAATAGCGTTGTCTGCTCCTACGGATATTGCTTCCTTGAGTATCTCCGATGATTGCGGAGGACCCATGGTAAGGGTTATTACCTCGACTTCCTCATTTGCAAGTCTTTCCTTTGTTCTGACCGCTTCCTCGATCGCATAGGAATCAAAAGGGTTTATTATATTCTCGATTCCTTCTCTTATAAGTGTATTAGTTTCGGGATCGATCTTGATTTCCATGGTGCCAGGCACCTGTTTTATACATACTGCAATCTTTATTTGAATCACCTGTCTCTACTTAAACAAAAAAATAAATAATTTTAAACTTAAATTATTTAAATTATAAGAAATTATCTAACCTATTTTAATTTCGGAATTTTTTAACTTTTCCCGCCGGTTCTTTTCCCGCTAGTTTTTATTGCTTTTGACTTTTACTGCGCCTGGCTTTCCTAAAGCACTCCTCTTTTTATCATATCCAGGGCTATTATGTTTCTCATTATCTGATTGGTTCCTTCATAGATCTGCGTTATCTTGGCATCCCTCATCATCTTTTCAACCGGATATTCCTTCATAAAACCATATCCGCCAAGTATCTGAACCGCGTCGACTGTGACTTTCATTGCCATGTCCGATGCAAAGAGCTTTGCCATGGAGGCTAGCCTTGTGACGTTTTTCTCGCCGCTATCTATCACCCTTGCAGCGTGGTAAACAAGTGCCCTTGCAGCTTCGACATTCGTTTCCATGTCAGCAAGCATGTGCTGGACCGCCTGAAATGAAGATATGGCAGCACCAAACTGCTTTCTTATTTTTGAGTAATTTAACGCCTCTTCAAGCGCTCCCTGCGCAACTCCGACTGCCTGAGCGCCGACCGCAGGTCTGGACTGGTCAAATGTCTTCATTGCAATGATAAAGCCCATCCCTTCACTACCCAGGAGATTTTCTTTTGGAACTTTGCAGTCGGTAAATATTAGTTCCCTGGTTGCCGAGGCTCTTATACCCAGCTTGTCTTCCTTTTTTCCGAATTCAAAGCCGGGGGTCCCTTTTTCCACTATTATGGCGCTTGCTCCTCTTACCCCTTTACTGGGGTTTGTCATTGCAAAAATAGTATAGATATCGGCTTCGCCGCCATTTGTTATCCATTGCTTTGTCCCGTTTAAAATATAGAAGTCTCCGTCTTTTTTTGCATTAGTCCTGATACCTCCGGCATCGCTTCCTGCTTCCGCTTCGGTCAACCCAAAAGCAGCAAGCTTGCTTCCGCTTGCAAGCCCGGGCAGGAATTTCTTTTTCTGCTCCTGACTTCCGGCTACAAGTATAGGTATGAGGCCCAGGCCGGATGCCGCATATGAAGTGGCCACACTCAAATCACCCCGGCTAAGTTCCTCTGTAGCAAGACATACCTCGAAAATGCCGGTACCCATGCCTTCATATTCTTCAGGTATAAATATTCTGAAAAGATCACTTTTTCCAATCTCATCTATTATCTCACGCGGGAATGTCCCGGACTCATCAAGTTCTGCCCTGACGGGAACTATCCTTTCCGCCACAATCTGAAGGCATATATCCACAATCA
>CAZAPC010000171.1:0-1826 GCA_964486875.1 uncultured Planctomycetales bacterium | reverse complement strand
ACCCTAAAATGGGGATGTTTTTCCCTATGGCTTCTTTTACTATGTTTATTTCTTTATTAGCGTCTCTTCTTAACAATAAAAACCTGCTTATATCGCTAAACATTAGAGCAAATTTTATTTTTGCGTTTTTAATATTGCTTATCGCTTCCAACACCGCTTCCTTTGCAGATTCCAGAACCAGCTCTTTATCGCCCACCATCAAACTTATATCCTCGCCTTCTTTTATATCTGCGTTTAAGACAAGGCTTCCGTTTTCCTCTATTGCCAAAGGCACTCTTGTAAGATATCTTTTAGCATTATTGACCCACCGCGTTCCAATCGGATAGTTCGTGCCTAATTTACATATCCCCTCTTTTTTAAGTTCCTCAAAGGATTTTTCAAAGTATTCCTTGTATATCTCAACAGCCGCTTTTTTGTCTATTTCTTTTATGGTATTAGATTTAGCTTTTGTAATCCTATGAGGTTTTCCTATAGGCAGCCATCCGCTGGATTGCCCCATGCCAAGCTTTATATTTCCCGATACGAGGAACCCTACTACAGAATCCGCATATATTTCATTGCCCATGTATTGGAATGTTTTTTGGATGCACGATGTATTGCACGCCCCGCCTCCTATTACAGGGAAGCTTGTTCCAAGCGCTTCCTGCGAGCCTCTTAATATATCTGCGCTATTTCCCGAAAAACTGTTAGAAAACATCACATAGGCCTGTTTTGTATTATGCGTTGAATCATAAATCTGTTTAGATGCCCCATGCCCTGCTAAACGCGAATCATTGCTAACATTGTGTCCTATCCCGCAAGAAAACTCAAGGGAATCAGAACTGATAATAAAAACAGCTACAGAATCCTTATGAGAACCGTATGTTGAAATAGATCCTATGCTGGAGCATCCTATCAACGGGACCTCTTTTATTATAGAATGTATACCCTTTATGGATTCCTGCTGGTCGAATATTGGAGATATGAATGTAATTATTATATCGGGTTCGTTTCTTCCGATTTGATAATAGGCGTTTAAAGCGGCTTCTTTGCCTGCAGCGAATGAATCTAATTTAACGCTTATGCCAGTCCCTATTACAGTAGCCATATTTTTATACGTTCGCGGCCGCAAAACCGCGGCCTCTTGTCCTGAGCTTGTCGAAGGATCACGCCGCGGATGGAGTGCGGCCGCTCAGTATTCCACCCAAGGAACCACGGGCTTTAGCCCGGGTGGGCTCCATTCTTATCAAATAATACCCAATAAGACGAGAGGTGTCAAGATAATCCTGCATAGTGTTAAAAATTTTTTAAAATTTCTTGACTTCAGGGATTTTTTTAGTATAATTATTTCTAAGCGTGATCTGGAAAAACATGAAGCTCTTTGAAACATGGACTGTCCGATAAAAAATATAAGCAGGCTATCGATAGGACATAAAGAATAATAATAGCCGCAGGCTTTCCGCCTTCGCCAAGGCTTCGGCGGACAGGTAGCCTGCGAAAAACAGCCTAAAGCCTGGGTTCCTGCGGCGGGAATTTACCAAGTGTTTCAGGCCCTATCGTCTAGCCTGGTCTAGGACAGGTGGTTCTCAGCCATCAGACAGGGGTTCAAATCCCCTTGGGGCTACCAGATTTTGCCTTCGGCAAAATCTGTCCCGAGCGACTATAGTTTTACGACTATGTCGCGAGGGGCAAAATAGCAAATCTAATCCTTCGTCACATAGAATAGAAGATTAAGGTGACTCAGGATTAATTCGGACATTGACTTACGTTCACTTGCTTTGCTCGTTCCGTAAATCAAGTGCTCATTAACCGTATCATAACCGTATCATATAAACATAACTCTATAC
>CAZAPC010000170.1:0-1832 GCA_964486875.1 uncultured Planctomycetales bacterium | reverse complement strand
ATGAAATGTGCTTTTTAAAGATGGTAGCTATTGGATTGTTTTATATGGATACTTTTTTTCATCCCTATAGTCCGCATATTAGATTTTTTACCAGGAAAACTCTTCAGCAGTTATTGGAAAGTAAAGGCTATAAGGTTTTGCATTATGAAAGAGTCGCTAATCACTTTGGGTTTTTATCTACAGGGCAATTCATGGTAGCAGAGAAATTATGAGAATACTCTATCTTCCTAACGAATATAGCCAGCAGCGGCAGAGAGATATTAAGGCTAAGATTTACCCGGTGTTAATGGCTATGGAGTGCGAGTATTACCGGCAAAGAGGGCATGAGGTTTGGTGGAATGAATTTCCTCAAGTATGGGGACTAGGGAAACAGATTTATGAACCCGAAGGCTTGCCATTTCTAGATTTACCGGCTCCGGATCGGGAGTTTACGAGATGGTGGGAATATCAAGATAATGGGAATTTTAAGTATCTTCCGGCTACTTACATTCAAGCGGCGCGTGATTGCTGGTATGCTAAATGTAATTTTTGCGCCTGGGCTAAGAAATATCCTGTATGTGAAACAAGGCCTGTTCATAGCGTAATAAATGAGATTCAACAATGCGTAAAGTTAGGCTTCAGGGAAATCTTTGATGATAGCGGCACTTTTCCGGTTGGGAAGTGGCTGAAGGAATTTTGCCGGTGGATGATATCTACTGAGTTAAACAAAGAAGTTACTCTTGGTTGTAATATGCGTTTTGGTGCTTTAGATTTAGAAGATTTTGCTTTAATGAAACAAGCTGGCTTCCGGATGATCCTTTGGGGCCTGGAGAGCGTTAATCAATCTACTCTTGATAAACTAAACAAGGGGATAAGGTTTGAGCAAGCTGTCGTAGATTTGGAGTTAGCCAATAAAGCCGGGCTTTGGAATCATGTCGCAGTTATGTTTGGCTATCCCTGGGAATTTAAAGCTGACGCTCAAAATACTTATGATTTTATAAAAAGAGGCTTACTTCATAATAAGATAAAAACCGCGCAAGCTTCAATCTATGATGTGCCGGGAGTTGAGGTTGTGCCAAGCTATGCGTTTGACTTCCGTAGGAAGATTTACCGCTTATATTCTGATCCGCGTTACTTATGGCATAGGATTAAAGAGATTAGAAATTGGGATGATATCGCTTATTATTTAAGAGGCTTTAAAAAGTTGAGGGGGAGAGATGGCAAGAAAAGGTGAGGGCTGTCAATGGCAGCGGCCCGGATTTAGCGTATTTATGCATACTACAGAGCAAAAAGAAGCTCCTTGTTATAAATGCGTAAATAATAAATATTATGGCGGTTCAGAAGAAGTTTGTAACGCTTGCGTAGAATACGCTAATTTCAAAGCAAAAGGAGATAAAGAATGATTTACGCTTTAATTATTGCAGCTGTTGTAGTGGTTATGTATGCGCGGACTTTAAAATACGGCTATTGTATTGACGAATTTGATGTAGCTAAAGCTTCGGTTAGTAAAGAATCCCCTAAGAATTTTTGGGTTAGGGTGTATTTAGCCTGGCAAGGTATTTATTATAATAACAAAGAATTACCTATGGCGCATGCAATAACCTTTATTCTGCATTTGGCTAACTCTCTCATGGTGTATTTTGTATTTGGATCTAACTGGATATCTTTCTTAACCGCGCTTCTTTTTTCTATTCATCCGGCTGGGACTCAAGGCTCGGTTTGGCTATCCGGAAAAGGTTACTCTACTGCTGCTTTCTTGACTCTTCTCATGTATGGATCTGTTTGGATTTCTCCGGTTGCTTACTATTTGGCAATCGCTTATGGCGGATTTTCTGCTACATTCTCTCCGGCAA
>CAZAPC010000169.1:0-1836 GCA_964486875.1 uncultured Planctomycetales bacterium | reverse complement strand
TTCTTAAGAATAAGGATATTATCCCTGATCATGAATGGACTATTATACCGCAGAAAAAGGACGGGTCAAATGGATTTGAGAAATACCTCAATAAAGAATCAGCCGGTTTATAAATGAAAACCGGCTGACCTTTATCCTTATTGTCAACTACTAATCTATTAATCTCCGTAAACGGTTGTGGTATAAGTACCGATGATACCTAAAATATTTTCGGCCTTATAATCCACGTACTTGATCGTCCTGATATCGCCATTTGCCTTTGCTGTTTCAATACTGGCATCGCCTGTAGCAACTAACCCAAAATATGAGTTGCTGACGGCTGTTCCGACCTTAGAATAGCTGATGGTGCCGTCACCAACGGCTATAGGAGACTTAATCCCGGTATAAAGAACACCATAAGGGAATGGAGTTGCGCAACCAGCCGCCAGAACCATGGTCGTAAGCAAAAGTACCGCAAGAGTAATATTCTTTTTCATTTTTCACCTCCTCCCGTTGTTTATCTTGATTAGATAAACGCGTTATCTTTCCTCTATATTCATCGTCAGGCTGCTCTTTTCTAACTCATAAGCCCCTGGAAAAGCTAACCCAATAAAAGGCAATAGGATCAACCACCCTCCGATAGTATCTAATACCCCGGTAGTGCTTAATTTAGTCTCAATAATCCTGGATATTGATTGGCAGCCCTCTTTCTCTACCCTTACCATTACAGGCTTATTGCGGGGAACTAAAACATCGACGTTGCCTACCCCCTTATATTCATTATTTACATATATCTTTGCCTGCGGGTCAGAAGCCATAACAATAAAATTCTGCCTGCCTGAACGGAAAACAGAGCAGCCGATTTGGGAAGATATGATAGGCAAGATGAGGAGAATACGGAAGCACTTTTTGATGTCTAGCATCTCTCTCCTGAATATAGCTCAATCATACTCTCAGGAAAAACTTCTGTCAACTATTTATCACCAAAAAAAACGCTTTTGCTAGGTTTCGAGCGAATCTGCTCGCTAGCGGGTGGCATGGGGTGATGCCCCGAGGCAATATTACCGAGAGACGCACCCTGTGGTAGGTCCCGCAAAAGCAGCTCAAATACGAAATCCAATCGCGCTTGTGCGTTTAGGCGGCGTAAGCAGCTGCTTTATAGCTTCAAAAACTATGGCAAATTGTTTGTCGTATTTCTTTTCCATCCCCTCAATCTTGCGCCTTAGGTCAGAATTGGTAAGAAGCATCTTCCTTAGCTGCACAAACGCCCTCATAATTTGGATATTGACTCGAATCGCCCTATCGCTGTTTAATATGCTTGAGAGCATAGATACTCCTTGTTCAGTAAAGATATGCGGCAACGATATTGAGTGTTTTAGCGCATTGAACCGGTCGCAATTTGCGACCAGTCGCTTTTTCTCCATCCGGGTCAATTGAAACATAAAATCTTCAGGAAACCTTTTCATATTCCTTTTCACCTGCTCATTCAGTCTTTTTGTCGCAACTCCATACAGAACAGCCAAGTCCCATCTACCATTGCCTTTCTGCCTCTTACTTCAAAAATCCTTGTTGCTATCACTTCTGCTGCAATCAGATTAGACATAATGGCCTCCTTTCTGCCCGCAAGGGCAGCACCTGGCGCAATACCAATAAGCGCCAGGTGCTGCCTTAATAGACGCAAGAAAGGGGAAAATCTAACGCAAAATTTTCAGGATTTTATTTCGGAGGGGTTAAAAATACTCCTCGTAGAACTCTTTGAACTTACCGACCGCTTTATCGAGAATGTTTTGTTCGACAGCAGGAGAAGGAAGCGCTGCCGCAAAACTCCTGCCCTCTCTGGCAAGGCGGATCAGCCCC
>CAZAPC010000168.1:0-1840 GCA_964486875.1 uncultured Planctomycetales bacterium | reverse complement strand
TGCTGGGAGCTGGCAGCTTTCAAAAGGAATGGGTTGATAAATTCAAAAACTGCGAGACTGTGTATCTTTCTTTTGATGCTGATGAGGCCGGTAGAAAAGGCAATCTGGCAATAGCGGAGTTTCTCGGGGATAAGGCAAGATTAGTTTTTCTTCCGGAAGGCGAAGATGTAAATGATTTCTTTAAACACAGCGCAAAAGAAGATTACCAGAAACTCTTGGATCAGTCTTTACGCTTGATTGAGTATAAAATCACGGTAATTCCGCAAGATATCCCCCGCCACCGGCTACCTGATGTGCTTGACTCTATCTTGAAAGAATTATCCCAGCTTAACATTGCCCAAGCAGACGCAATTTTGAGATACGTTATTAAGGCGCATTTTAGCCTCAATAGTAGTGACATTGAAACCTACGAGAAACTCTTACGAACCTACCGCAAGAAACCCGAAGACGAAGAAAATGATAAGCCTTTAAATAAAGATGAAATTATTAAGATATTGTCGTGCGAAACAGCAGCAAAAGAAGCGCATCCGGCACAGGACTGCATAGCTGGCAAGATGCATTTTGCCGTGAAGATTCAGGATGAGCCGTATATTATTACTTCAGACAGGCAGCTTTTTAGTTTTGATACAGCTATGCAGCATGGAATTATTATAAAGCAGGATAGTGTTGATACTGCGCGTTTCTCATATAAGGGGATAAGGTCTTTTGTTAATGATAATGCGGAGATAGATATAAGCCTTCTTTATCGTAAGATTAAGGATTACATTAAGCGGTTCGTTCTTTTTTCAAGCGACTCTTATCCGGCCCTTCTTTCGCTATGGACAATGGGGACATATCTTTTTATGGTCTTTCGTTATTATCCTTATATCTGGCTTAATGCGGAGAAGTCTAGCGGTAAAACCCTGCTGATGGATGTATTATCGCCGATTCTCTTTAACGGAGAACTAATAACTAACCCCACGGAGGCGGTTATTTTCAGGGATGTCTCCCGTAATCTCATTACCATGTGCATTGACGAGGTAGAGCAGCTGCGTAAAGGTGATAAAGACGTTTACGGAGCTTTGATTCGGTTGCTTAATGTGGGCTTTAGTAAATCCGCTATAGTAAAGCGCGCAGAGCCCAGCGCCCAGGGCAATTTTATCCTCAAGGATTACCAGGCTTATTCTCCTAAGATGTTTGCCGGGATTAACGATATCGATGATGTTTTGCGGGACCGGACTATTCGTATACAGCTTTGGAGGAAAAAGGAGACTGAAATAGTTGAGCGTTATAAGCCGACGCCAAAGATATTGGAATTTCAGAGCGAGATCAGGGATAAGCTGTATATATTCGCCTTAATGTATGCCGGTCAGATTGCGCGGATCTACTATGAGAATGCCGAAGAGCTCTTGGGAGATATAAGTCATCTAAGCAACCGGGAGTTGGATATCTGGGAGCCGATGATTTTACTTGCCTATGTAGTTGAGCAAGCCGGAGGTGAAGAGGGTTTGGTTCTTAAAATAGAGACTCTAAGCAAAGAATTAGGCAAGCAGAAACAAGAAGATAGTGTTTCCCAGAATAAAACTTATCAGGTATTAACCGTAGCAAAGGCAATGATGGAGGAAATTATCCCGCTTTCTGAAGAAGGTAATATTGCCGTATTTGATTCCAGCAAGGTATTTGAATATTTTAAGAAGAGCGAGGAATTTTGCTGGATTGAGAAAAGCAATGTCCTTACCTATAGACTAAGAACAATAAATGTACGCTCAGAGCAGCGGCGTTTTGCAGGCGAGAAAAAGCGGGTCTATTTATTTGATAAGGCTTGGATAAAGGATCTGTGCGAAAGATTTCATATTTAGGC
>CAZAPC010000167.1:0-1846 GCA_964486875.1 uncultured Planctomycetales bacterium | reverse complement strand
GAAAAAGCATTATTCAATGCTACATCATCAATAACCAGTTTAATAAAATCAGGATAAAATTCCCTTAAGAATGCAAACATACGCATAAGACGTACATACGCAGATACCTTCTCCTGGATAAATCCAGAATCCCAAGGCCGGTCTCTGTTTTCAAAGGTAAAAAACCTTTTATAGATATCCTTGGCTAAGGATCTGCTCTGGCAGGCTATGGCTTTAGTCACCGCGCTAAGAGGATCACCTAAACGGAATGAATCTGCCTGCAAGGCAATCGCCTCTTCCTCTGTAGGCTGCGATTCATGAAGGATAACCTGCTCAAGAATAAACTTAGGATTAAGGCCTGCAAAGAGCAATAAAGAGCTCGCTTTTTCCCTGTCAATATTCCAATGTATCCCTAAATCATCCCTCCACGCTACTACACTGCTTGAATCAATTCCGCCTAAAAGTAACTGCCTCTGGAGGGGAGGGCCGGATATTTTTCCTGACGTAGCAATATATTCCTCCAGGATATCCAATCCTCTCGCCAACTCCAGGAAACCCTGCCTTACCTTTAATTCCTGCTCAAATCTTTCTGCGGCAAGGCGCATATTAAAAGATGATATCGCATGGGAAGAGCTGCTGCCATTATCTTGGACTGCAATAAATTCTCCGTTACCGTTACGGTAAGAAAAATAACCGAATTCTCTCTCGCAACCGCTGATCAGATAATGATTAGGAAAGATCTGTCTGAAAAAGTTTCCGTGGGAGGGAGTATGGCCGACAATAAACCAGGCCTTACCGCTATCATATCCTAACCGGCGCAAGAACTTTTCAACATCTTCGCTAGTGTAAGAAAGGTTCTCTTCTCCCTTAGGCAAATTTGGATAAAACCTACCCAAGAGTAAATTAGCTAAAATCGGGTTACTCAAATCAGCAGTATCCAGACCTTTAACCTTTGCCGGTTTAAACCTTCCTTTAATCGGGCCGGCATGCGCGGCAACCAGATTATCCGCACAAAGCAAGACAGGGCTTGATTTAAGGAACTTTCGATAAAGGGCAAGGTAGCTCTCCCCCAGCCACTCTTTTAAGGCGTTGCGGTATGGCGTACTCTGGTCAATAATAAATCCGCAAGGCCCGCGTTTCCTCCAAATATAGTCAATTAAATCATGGTTCCCCAGGATATAATAAAAACTGTCGGGGTTATCTATCTTTAAATCCATAATCCGGCGCATTAAAGTAATAGAGCTATCTACATCAGAGAATAAACTTAAGATTAAGCCCTCTAAATCCTGCCGGGTTACGCCTATTTTTGCTTTTCTGATGAATTCCTCCAGCTCTTTCTTTAAATCAGGGGTGGCATGCACGGCGTCTCCGAGCATTATCAAGGCTGCCTTTTTCTTGCGAATTTTATCTAATACAGAGTCCTCCAATAATTCTTTTCCTGCGGCTATAACTTTTTTCCGGTGGCCTAAGAGGGCATCAAAATTATCCACCCTGCCGTGCAGGTCACCGACTATAATAATTTCAAAACCCTCGCTAGCCCCGCGTAAATCAACAACAGCCCCATTCTGGTATACGCCTAAATCTAAAGCCTTAATAAACTCACCCAGCCTTATTAATTCATTCTCCGCCCCTAATCTATAAGCGCACAATACCAGCGACCCGCCTAAATCATGAAACTCATTTAAATCGCTCCACTCTTTCTTATCTTGATTCCAGACCTTACCCCGTGAATACACCCTCAAGTCAGCAAGGCCGTTAAAAACTTTATTTTTTAAAGGATTTTGGTTAAAAACAGGAAAGCCCCTGCCTTTATCGATTGCCGCAATATACAGGATATTGTCTTTCTTATTCAAAAGGACGGCTATCC
>CAZAPC010000166.1:0-1876 GCA_964486875.1 uncultured Planctomycetales bacterium | reverse complement strand
CCCGATGAGCTCTGGGAGGAGTACGAAAACTTACAAAAGAGGGTTAAATCAAATGGCTGAAAAAGTTTTAATAACCACTGATTTTAAAGATTTAAAACTCTTCCGCAGGGGTAAGGTAAGGGATGTATATGATTTAGGGGAGAACCTTTTAATTATCTCTTCTGATAGGATATCCTGTTTTGATGTGGTTTTGCCTTGCGGCATACCCCATAAGGGAGAGGTGCTAACCGCTATCTCTAATTTTTGGTTTGATTTCACCAAGGACATAATACCGAACCATTTTATTACTTCTGATCTTGATAAGTATCCTCAGGAATTAAAGAAGCATAAAGAATATTTGTCAAAGCGTTCAATGTTGACCATAAAGAGCAATCCTTTGCCTGTTGAATGTATTGTCCGGGGATATCTTTCCGGGTCAGGCTGGAAAGAGTATGAAAAGCAGGGGTCTGTCTGCGGTATAAAGCTTCCTGTGGGTTTAAAAGAATCCGGTAAGCTCCCAGAAGTCATATTTACTCCTTCGACAAAAGCGGATGTAGGGCATGACCAGAATGTCAGCCAAAAACATATTGAAGGCATAATCGGTAAGGAAAACTCGGAAAGGATAGCCGAGGTAAGCATAGCGATTTATAAGAAGGCAAGCGAATATGCGTTAAGCAGAGGGATAATTATTGCCGATACAAAATTTGAGTTTGGAATTTATAATAATGAAATAATCTTGATTGACGAGGTTTTAACCCCGGACTCTTCCCGCTTTTGGCCTTTAGACCAGTATACTCCGGGAAGGCCGCAGGTTAGCTTTGATAAACAGTTTGTGAGGGATTATCTTGAGACGCTGGACTGGGGTAAGACTCCCCCTGCGCCTATGCTGACCGAAGAAGTAATCTTAAAGACCAGAGATAAATATCTTGAAGCGTATAAAATGCTGACAGGAAGAGGCTTAGCTTAATTGGATACCCTTAAAAAGGCATTAGCCATATTACTAAGGCTTGCTGTAAGCGTAATTCTTCTTACCCTGCTTTTAAAATTCAATAAAATAGATCTGCAAGAACTGGTAAACGATATTAAAGGCGCTGATAAGCTATATTTATCTTTTGGCTTCTTTTCTTTTTCTTTGGTATACTTTATAGGTTTTTTGCGCTGGCGTATGCTTCTTAAGGCCGCGGGAATTCATATCCCGGTTAAAAGATTGCTTATCTCTTTTTCCGGGGGCACCTTCTTCAGTATTTTCCTGCCTTCTACAATCGGAGGGGATTTGGTTAGGGCTGCGGATTTAGCAGGACATACAAAAAAGACTAAAGAAGTAATAGCTACGGTCTTCCTGGATAGACTAAGCGGGTATATCGGGCTTGTTATTATTGTTATCGGAGCATTTTTTTTCGCAAATGGCCTGGTTAACGATAAAGTTGTTTTATCTTCAATAGCTGTAATAATCGGCATATTGATTCTTGTAGTACTGGTTTTGTTCAATAGCTTTATTTATTCAAAGATTACAAAATTCTTAAGCACCCCCGGAGCAGGAAGGATTAAAGAGGTCATTAAGGGTATCCACCATGAGATACACATATTCCGTAACCGCGGCAGGATGGTTGCAGGGAATATATTGCTCTCTGTAGCTGTGCAGTTTATACCTGCGATAAGCGCTTATTTTATCGCGCTTGCTTTGGGAATGAAGATAGGCCTAATTTATTTTTGTATTTTTCTGCCTATAATCGGAGCTATTACCTTGCTGCCGATTGCAATAGGCGGGTTGGGTTTAAGGGATGCTACGACTATTTACTTTTTTGCCAAGGCGGGGATGGCTAAGGATTTGGCTTTCGCCATGTCGCTTTTGTCCTTTTTCTTTCTCTCAATATACGGAGTTATCGGAGGTATTATC
>CAZAPC010000165.1:0-1880 GCA_964486875.1 uncultured Planctomycetales bacterium | reverse complement strand
TGTCGTCAGATTTCTTCATGGCAATATTTTATCTAAACCAGGCAGTAATTTAAACTATTATTTAGTCGTGTTAATTGGGTTTTATCAAATTTAGGAATTAATTTGAAAACTCCAAATGTTCACATAACAGCTCGTAATTCCTTTTAATAGACAATTCTCTAAAATACCTCTTGACAAATAATTGGCACTCATGATATAAGAGTGATAAGGTGGTTAGGAAAACCAGTAACGCATTGGCCTGCGATAGTGGCTTTAGCAATCACCTTTGCAGTCCCCTGGTAGGGACTCCTACAGTGTGAAGCTGGTTACCTCCTACCACCTCAAGTTAAAATTTTATCTAGAAAAGAATACAAGGAAGGAGGTGAGTAGTATGGCAATCGTAAAATTCAATCCGTTCTCTCCTTGGATTTCTGACCGATTTCTGTCATTCTTTGACGAGGAAGACAATTGGCCGCAAATCCGAGTTACCGAGGGACTTGATGTTTACGAAACGGATTCTGATGTTGTTGTCAAAGCGGCTGTCCCCGGAATTCCCGCTGATAAAGTCGATGTTACTTTCGAAGACGGTGTTTTAAGAATCAAGGCTAAGACTGAAGAAACCAAGGAAGAAAAGGAAAGAAAGAAAGTGGTATATCGACAGCAACGTATGAGTTACTTCGATTATACTACTACTCTACCCAGGGCGGTTGACGGCGATAGAATTTCTGCCGAAGTAAACGATGGGGTAGTAACTGTTAAAGCCCCTATTGCTGAGACGGCAAAACCAAAGAAAATTGCCGTTCAAACGAGGTCGTCAAAGTAAATAAGCACGAGGCAATAGGTATTTTAAAGCCCCGTTTATTACGACGGGGCTTTTATTGTTCTAAACTCCACAATCATTTTAAGCAAGTTATTTAATCAATGCCGTACGCCAGACGATGGCCGTAATGTTTAATCCTCCGCTGGTTAAATTGATGGCTTTCTTCAATTCGTACTGGCTGATTGTTTTATTCCATGGTTCCCTAGGAGGGATATATCCCGTATATAAACTTTGAAGAATTGGCAAAGCCCGACTGTCGCCAAGTTGTCCTAATGCCAGATAGCGGAATTTCTTTTGCCAAAGTCTCTCTTTTCGTCTTTAACAAGACTGATAAGGGCATCGGTGCAATTTTCCCCATAATCCCTCTTTGATTCAACACAGAGTTTTTTAACATCATTACCAATTACATAACTGGTAGCAATAAAAAACAGAATAAACAAGAAAACACATCCTGCTAATAAATAAGCAAGGATACGTTTCTTATTCTTCAATAATTTTCTCATACCGATACCTTAAGTTTATCAAATCTTACAAACGTCTGATTTCCCTTATTATAAGGAAAATCCTTGCCTTAATCCCTCGTTAAAGGTACACGTTCGGCCACATACCACTTAATTGTCAAATTGCTTGGAGGGAAGCCCTTTTAACAAATTATCCCGCCTTTCAGCGGGAATAATTTAATTCAATTTAAGTTAATGCAATGCAATTTATGTTAAGGAAGCCAGAACATACCGCACCATACCACAACTCAACTCTCCTTAACAAATATCATTGTAGCAAATTTCACTTCAGATTTGAAGTGCCAATTTACAATACGTACCGTTAAGCGGGCTATACAAATAACTTCTCTGATTGTAGTTTTTTCTCTAGATATTTCTTATTGGTTCTTGTTCCAAACTTAATATGGCAGTCGATATTTGCTTTCTCACAGAAGGAGGCTACCTGTTCCGCACAACCATCATAATATCGGTCTCTCCCTTTGTATTGGCTAGAAAATTTATTGTAGTTCCATTTGCCGAAGATAATCTTATCAACGAAAGATATTGCCGACAGGATACTGTTTAAATCCTGAGTAACAATA
>CAZAPC010000164.1:0-1923 GCA_964486875.1 uncultured Planctomycetales bacterium | reverse complement strand
ACATAAGGAGTGCCGATATTTACTTTATCTTCATTAGCTACGAGTAAGACCTTGTCGAAAGTAATAGCGCCTTTTTCCTTACCCAGCCTTTCTGCCCGAAATGTAAGGTCTTTTTCCACAAAATACTGCTTTTTAGCGATTTCAACTATTGCCCACATAAGTGTAGAATATTAACACAAAGGGTTATTTACGTCAAGTTAAAATCCTTATCGGTGGCGGGATTGGGAAGAGACATTGTATCCCCTCTCCCGAGGGTTTGAAAAAGATTAAACGAATTAGTCTTGAGACTTTTTTAAAGTTAAAAGAGCTTTTAGGAAAATTTAATCAGCATGTAAAGGTTAAGCCTAAATATCAGGTTGTTGAGCCGATTACATTCAAAGAAAATCGAAAGGTTGCTCTACAGTTATATAATTCTCTTTATGAGCCAACGCCAATCATTAATACCCGCAATAGCTTATTCTGGCAATGGCGTAGAGTTATATCCTGGGAGCGTTATATCAATGATCCTTTGGAGAAAATAAAAAGAGGCACAATGTAATCGGTTATAATACCTTCTTACGGATTAAATAAGGAGGTGATTACATGTGCCCGATTACATATTACCAGCTTATGCGTATCAGTAAAGATAAAAAACAGCAAAGGTATCAAATGGTTATCTATGCCCTGGATAACGGCATAAAGCCTACGGCAAGGCTTTACGATACGACCCCTAGGACCGTGCGTAAATGGATAAGACGCTTTAAACAAAACGGATATGAGGCCTTGGCAGACAGCTCAACAAGGCCTAAGCATTCGCCAAAAGCATTATCCTCTGAATTGCGCAGCCAAATAGTAAAGCTTAAAGCAAAATATAAACGCTTGGGCGCGGAACAGATCAAGATCCTCGAAAATGTTCCGGTATCGGCTAAAACCATACGTAAGACATGGCGTATGGCCGGTATATCTTCAAGACAACGCCGCAAGAAGCATGTTACTAAGCAAAACCTGCGTGAGGTTAAGAAGCAATTCGCTCTTTTTGAAAGAGTCTGCGAAGATACCAAAGACTTATGCGATATACCGGAATATTGGCCGCAGATGATACGCTTAAGGTTACCTAAAGTTCAATATACGTTTAGAGAGGTGAGCTGCGGCGTACAGTTCTTAGGCTTCGCCGATGAAAGGTCACTCATTAATTCAGAGCTATTTGCCGAATATGTCAATGAACATCTTAAAAAATACGGCCTCATCGTTAAAGAAGGCGTGCGTCAGACCGATAACGGCTCTGAATATATCGGCTCATGGTCGGCAAAGAAGCCTTCCGCTTATACCATTGCAATCGAAGCGGATAATCTTATACACAGCACTATCCCGCCCGGAGCCCATAGATTCCAGTCCGACGTAGAAACCGTGCATAACCTAATCGAGGTTGAGTTCTATGAGTTAGAAACGTTTGCCGATAGAGATGATTTTATGCAGAAAGTTTATACCTATCAGTTGTTCTTCAATCTCGAAAGGCCTAATACTTACAAAGAACGTAAAAGTCCTTGGCAATTAGCTAAAGAAAAACGTCCCGATATTCCAAGAAAAGCTCTGATGCTTGCTCCGGTAGACCTTGATGCGTTACTTGATAAAAAACTTGCTAATCTGACTCAAGGGGGATACGATGTATGTTCCGCGCCCTTATTTACAACAGCACAATTTTATGCACTGCACCATGAGTAATACTATTAGAGGCGATATAGCCAATAGTCTTATATGTAAGGGGTTTGCCTTTAAGGTCGGTTAGCTTGCCTCCTGCTTCTTCTATAATGCATACCCCGCCTGCGAAATCCCAGGGCCGGTCGTAAAACTCTACAGCGAAATCGAGCTTTCCTTCGGCTATAAGCGATAAAACCCTTGCGGAGGAGCCTAACATCCTTATATTAAAAACTTCCTCAGCTAATT
>CAZAPC010000163.1:0-1947 GCA_964486875.1 uncultured Planctomycetales bacterium | reverse complement strand
GAACATCCCTTATTCATCCTGCCAACGATAACGAAAGGGAGGTTGTACAGCAGTATGCCCTGCACCAAATTGAGATGATTAGTAAAAGAGGAGTCGTAGTAAAATCCTCTAAAGACAAAGCTGAAGCTTGGGTTAAGTTTGAAGGATACACAAGGTTGGATTGTTTGCTTGAGACTGCGGATTTTGTCCTGGCTACTGAAGGTAAAAGAAATGAGGGTGTATCAAGATCAATTCATTGGTATCCTCGACGTAACCAAATTGTTAGAAACCTGGAAGTTCTCCGAGAGTATGCTGGGACTAAACAATACGCATTAATCCTCATGAACAAAGATGGAACAGATCCTATTAAGGATGCTGATTTTGTATTGAGTCTACCCCATATGAGCAGGAAGACAGTTCAAGAAATCTCACGTCACTACTTAGGGAGCATATCCTGGAGAGAAGCATGTGAAGTACTCAATGTACCATACTCTAATCTTCCAGATACGGTCTGTGATGCGATTAAACAATAAAAGCGAGTTACCCATTGGTAATTTGAAACTATGAGGAGACTATGATACCAATCACATTTTTGTCCCACGCTTGCGATATTCTCGCAGATACAAATGCAGGCTTAACCGGCTCAAAGATTGTCGATTACTGCTCAGCATTTGCGGTTAGGTTTGGCATTGATATTCCATATAGTGAATACCCCTTTTTTGATAGCCCAAACAAGCGAACGGCACTCCTTAAGAATCTACAGGCTTTCAAGCCGGAACAACAATACCTAATCCTCAAGGAGCTATGTGAATTAGAAAAGTGGTCTGACGAACGCAAGATCAAAGACCTGAAAATCAAACTAATATCACGATTTGGCAGTTTATTTCAGGGGTCTGAGTGCATCAACGAAATACTGATCGAAGAAACCAAGCACTGGCTGGAACCTTATACGAAGTCAAAGCAAAATTACTTGTATGCCTTGGACAAATTCAATAATGGCGTGTTTCTTAGGAATTCTCTCGATGACCTAAGGCTGTCTCTTGAATTGCTACTGCAAGAAATCTTTGGAAATTCTAAGTCACTGGAGAACCAGATCAATGATGTTGGGTCAATGGTTACTTCGAAGGGAGGATCGAAAGAATTCGCCAATATGTTTCAGAAACTCGTGGAGTACTATACCAAGTATCAAAACACCTATGTCAAGCATGACGACAGGGTCATGGAGCTTGAGATTGAGTTTATTTTTGAACTCACATCGTCTTTCATGAAGCATTTTGTTAGGCTATCTGATCGCTAAAAAAGCATTGTTTGGTAGTGTATTCATCATCGGAGAATCGCTGGTCTGGATCAGAAACCAATATCTAACACAATTCAAAGTTCAATGAGAATCAAACACGAATGATCCTTTCTGCTAGGGTGGGAAAGGATTTTCTCATTGACAGAAGAAGCTAATATGATTGTTTGACTTTTGGCGTGGAATGGCCGAAATTAATGATGCGACTGAACGCTTGAAAGAGGCAACTGATCAGACCTTGGGAGTGTTAGGCGGATCATCTAGTTCTTTTTTAGGGAATCAGGATGAAAAAATTAGAAGACATTAAGGCAGGAGCCCTGATTCAGGGCATTGAACTGGGGGGAAGTAGTGCGCATTGTTACCAGTGAGCCTATCAGGGATTTTGTTTCCATGCAATCCTTCAAATCAGCATGCTTAAAGCCTTATCCAAGTACTTGCAGATATGTTGGGAACAATGAGATAGACGGAGGCGACAGAGAGTGAAGAACCTTGCCAAGAGCATTTTAAACTACTACTCTACCTACAACGAGACCAGATTCCGCTTTGATACCAGGATAAACTTTGCCTGGAGCAATGACGACAAGACGCTGGATATTCCCTTTTTCCCTGAAGTCGCCCAAAACCTATTAAATGAGATACAGGCGGGTAAAAGGATTAATCTATCAATCCATCCT
>CAZAPC010000162.1:0-1969 GCA_964486875.1 uncultured Planctomycetales bacterium | reverse complement strand
ACAGTAATATTCCCAGTCTTTCCCGGGAGATAAGAGAGAAGCTGAATAAATTCCGGCCGATTAATTTGGGACAGGTCTTGCGTATCTCCGGCGTAACACCGGCTGCAATTTCCCTTTTAATGGTCTATCTGAAAAAATACCATGGACAAAAATAAGAATTATCTTAACCTTAAGAAGTTCTGCCTTGCCCAAGGCATAGACCTTTTCGGGGTCGCTGATATAGGCAAAATAAAAACCGAATTCGCTTTGCCCGAAGGTATATTAAAGAAGTATACCTCTGCCGTGGCGTTGGGCTTAAGGATATCCCGGGGGATACTCGAGGAGATTGAGGCTTTTCCCACGAAATTATACTTTCACCATTACCGCACCCTTAACAACTTATTGGACCAGGTGGGCCTACGCCTAAGTAACCATATTCAGGGCAAAGGATATTTTGCGCTGCCGATACCGGCTTCCCAGATATTGGACTGGCAGAATCAAAAGGCGCATCTTTCCCACAAAAAAATCGGCTATCTTGCCGGCTTAGGATGGCTGGGACGGAATAATTTATTGGTGAATAATAAATTTGGGGCGCAATTTCGTCTAAGCACAATCCTTACCGATATGCCGCTCACGGCAGACAAGCCGGTTAAGGAGACCTGCGGAGAATGCCGAGATTGTCTAGTCGCCTGTCCTGTGCAGGCCATCAAGGAGAATGTTTTAGAATTTAGCCACCTCATCTGTTTTGAAAAGCTCAAAGAATTCCAGAAACAAAAATTAGTCGACCAGTATATTTGCGGCATCTGCGTTAATGCCTGCCGCGGAAAAACACAGATAACCGCAAACAAGACTCGCAGATGATCACAGATAAATATAGATTGGGAGGTAAGTATATGAGGTTAATATTAGTTGGGATGTTATCGATGATTTATTTGACTTTTTCTATCCCGGATGCGGGTGCGGAAATTGTCACCTTGAAATCAGGCAAGCAGGTTGAGGGGGATATTTTAGAGCAGACCGATAGCTATATTAAGGTATTGTCCCGGGATGGGAGCACCCTTTACTATGAGAATAAATATGTCCAGGGTATCGAAAAAGACAAACCTGACTTAAGCGAAAGCCATCTTAAAAAAGGCCTGGAGCTTGCCTCAGAAGGCAAGTTTAAAGAGGCGAGAGAGGAATTTGCCAAAGGTTTGGATAAGGATAGCCCGGAACCGAATATTCAAGGCGCTATTGCTATACTGGATGATTTAGCGAGCGGAAAAATAAGTGAACCTTATGCGCTTTATTTGTTCAAGGGCTCTAATTATCTGATGTCCGGGAAAAATGAGGAAGCCATCGCGAGCCTGGAGAATGCCCTTAAGATAAAACCCGACGATTTGGATGTCTGCTATAACTTGGGGGTGGCGTATTATTCAACCGGTCATTTTGAGAAGGCAGTAGAATACTTAAAAAGGATTGTCAGCGTGAAAGCGGACGATGCGCCAAGCTGGGGCCTGATTGGTAATGCCTATTATATGCTGGGCAAATACGATTTAGCCCGGGAAAATCTCATCCGCGCGCGCGACCTGTTCGCTAAATGGCAGGATAAAGAAGCAGCAGAAGAGATTGATGAGTTACTGGGTGAGATTTCTAAAAAGCAGCCCTGATACAACTATTTATGATATAATATATTTTACAATGGCCGTTAGGTTCATAAAAAGCTATATCTTAGTAATTTTAGCGGGTTTTGTTTTTTTATCCCCCGCCTTTCTTTATGCCCAGGTTGCCGTAGACAAAGCCACCTCCGAGGTTGACCGTCTGGGACAGGAAGATGCCGAAAAACTTCTGCGTAAACCAGACCTAGGCAAGAAGGCCCCGCCGGCAGTAATCGAAAAGGAAGCCCCTCCCGAAGGAGAGACCAAGTTTTTCATCAAAACTATCGAATTAGTTGGTTGCGAAAGCTTTTCTCCTGCCAGTTTTAAATATCTGACTGATTTATACCTGTCTC
>CAZAPC010000161.1:0-1969 GCA_964486875.1 uncultured Planctomycetales bacterium | reverse complement strand
TGTAGATACTGCTGCCATAGCCATAGCGAGTTTCATTAGGTTATATGAAAACAGTTAAGTTTTATACATTAGGTTGTAAGGTAAACCAGTATGATACGCAGAGCATCAGGGAACGTTTTATAAATGCGGGTTTCAGAGAGATATTTAACGGCCGCAAAGCCGACTTCTATTTTATCAATACCTGCACCGTAACCCATAAGGCAGACAAAGATTCGCGTTACTATATCCATAAGGCACATCACCAGAATCCTCAGGCCAGGATTATTGTTACGGGCTGTATGGTTGAAAGAGATAGGGCGTTTTTATCCGGGCTTAATAGTGTAGATTATATTATCAGTAAGAGGTTCTTTCCCGACGGTATTAAGGGTTTTTCAGGCCACACTCGCGCCTTCTTAAAGATTCAGGACGGTTGCGATAACTTCTGCTCTTATTGCATCGTGCCGTTAGCCCGGGGCAGGTCGCGCAGCAGGGATTTAGAAGAAGTTGTCAGCGAAGCCAAAATATTAGTTAAAAACGGCTTCAAGGAGATTGTCTTAACCGGGATATGTTTAGGCAGGTATGGCAGGGACCTGAACCCCCGCTTAAGTTTAACAGATGTCATTGAAGCATTGGAAAAAATAGGCGGCCTTTTAAGGATAAGATTAAGCTCTATCGAGGCAGGCGATATCTCGGATAAGTTAATCGATAAGATGGCGCAGTCTAAAAGACTATGCCCGCATTTACATATTCCTATCCAGAGTGGCGATGATGAGATTTTAAAGAGGATGAACCGCAATTATTGTCGTGCCGATTATTTCAGTCTGATAAATAAAATAAGAAAGAAGATTCCTGAGATAGCCATAACTACCGATGTATTAGTTGGTTTCCCCGGAGAAAGCGAAGAGAATTTCAGGAATACGATAGGGCTTGTTAAGGAAATTCTGCCTTTGCGCGTTCATATTTTTCCTTATAGTCCGAGAACGGGAACTCCCGCCTTCAATTTGGGTAGCCGCATAGCGACTAGTATAATAAAAAAAAGAATAGGCTGTTTAAGAAAAGTAAGCCAAACATGCTCCTGGAAATATCGCAAACAATTCCTAAATAAAAAGATAGAGGTGCTTATTGAAAGAAGTTCGACAGACAATCCCAATCTATGGGAAGGTCACGCTGGCAATTATATGAGGGTTTTATTTAAGTCAAATTCATGCTTAAAAAATCAGGTTATCTCTTTGAAATTAAAGGAGATAGCCAAAGATTTTACTTCCGCAGATATTTATTGACATGTCGATTTTTGAGAGATACAATAAAAAAATAATATAGATTGAGATCAAGGAGGCTTAGAATGAAATTACTATATTGTCTTATAGGTGTTTTTATCTTGATTCCCGTCTCCGTCCTTGCCCAAGAACAGATCACTATTACTACCTATTACCCTTCGCCGTATGGAAGCTACAGAGATTTAGAGGTAAGTAATAACTTAAGGGTAAGAGGAACGACGCCTGCGGATGCCGCAATTTATGCCACTAATACTGTTCCTACAGCCACAGCCCCGGATAAATATGCAGTCTATGGGACAACCGGCGATGGCGCGGTACGAGGCGCTCTGGGGAGGGCTTGGAATAATCAGCGTTACGCTGTCTATGGTTATGCACAGCAGGTAGCCAATAGGTATGCCGGCTATTTTGATGGGAATGTGTATATTAGGGGAACTCTTTCAGGCCCCAACTTAGGGAGCCAATGTGTGAATTATAATATCAATAATCCAGTCACCACCACTTGTCCAGCGGGATATTATGTTGTTGCTTGCGGTACCGGTGATTGCACTAATTTAGGTATTTTAGCCAGTCCAACCGGGTGTCCACAGAGTGGTTATATGATATGCCTGCGGCGTTAATTTAGGTTATTTATGAAACAAAAAGGTCTGCAGTCGCAACTTAAAGCAAAAGAAATAATTTTTGAGCAGAAAAAAGAAATAAAGAGTATCCTTAAG
>CAZAPC010000160.1:0-2028 GCA_964486875.1 uncultured Planctomycetales bacterium | reverse complement strand
CTTCAAAGGAGAGGGGGAGGATAATATAAAAGAGGGGCTTCGCCCCTCTTAGATACACCTGATAATCAATACGCTTCGTAGTTAGTATGTTGTCAATACTAATTAACTTTTTTGTTAAGCAGCCACGTTTCTGCAGGAGGATAGCGCTCTGGGCTAAAAATAGCGTAACTTGCAGAAGCAATAGCCCTTTTATTTAATGTCTCTACCTCTTCAGTAGATACTCGTTTATAGCCCAGTGTGTCTGGCGGCAAACCATAATGTAAACCGAGGTACCTTCTAGGACTTAAAGGTAATGAACCAACTGCATTGGCATTTTCCCACCCTGCCCCTATGCGTGAGCCATCAATGTCAGTTAAGTACACAGGACTATCCGAAGTAATAAAAAATGCTTCATCTGAAGCATCAATAATTACCCAACCCATATTGGCGATTATTGATGCTAAATCAATAAAAAGGCTCATGGTTGTTTCCATCATTGCTTTCCCATCTTCATCCTGTTGATGAAGTAATTTAAGGAAATCTTCCCATTCCTTTTTAGTGTATTGATAAGAGCCAGATTCTTTAGTAACTACTTTAATGAATGGTTGGTTTTCCTCAATTTCCATTTTATAAAGTTTTTGCATGATCTTTTTAGCCATGGAGTCGACTTGCTCTAAAGCTTCTAATGTGGATTCTCCCATTTCTCTAATAATCTTAGGAACTCTCAGCGCCAAATTTGCAATAAAATATGAGAATAGCAGTTTATCAGTATCAGTAAGCGAGATTTTTGTAGTTAATAATTTTCGGAGAATAGGAGCAGTTTCACTCTCAATACTGGTATTGAGACTATCGAGTGAATTGTTTTGTTCATCTGTATCTTGAGAATAATAGAATTCTTGTACCGCTTGACTCTTTGCACTCTGGACTCGCTTTGGTTCCCGGGAACCACGAAAATAGACCCAACCCGGATGAATAAACTGGTTCAGATAGAAGCGTGGAATTGTGTGTTGCTTTTTACCTGTTTTCATACCTATAGACTATTCTACCGTATTTTTGACCAATAGGAAAGGAGCCTCCGCCTATTTCTAGTAAGAAGGCTCCCTGAAAAGACGAATTGAGCGAACAAACTATCCCCTTAAATACTTATCTATATCGGCGGCGTGCTTGCTGGTGCCCGTAGCGCTAATAACCGTAGCTGCGCCTGTAACTATATCACTGCCACTCCAAACTGCGGGCTTCGCCCCTCTCAGACACCCTTGATAAAGACCTCTATGGCACAGGCGGATGGATAATGATAGAATAATCTACTATGGATAATTGGCCCCCATTCGTATTGACCTTCGTTCCGCTGTTTATAGCTATTGACGCTTTAGGCAACTTGCCCTTCGTCATCTCTATGACCGAAGGTATGTCCAGCCATGAACGACGAAGGGCAATTCATATTGCCATCGCCACCGCTGCCGCCGTGGGTCTGGGTTTTCTATTCTTCGGTCAATTTATCTTAAAGGTAATGGGTATCTCGGTAGGTTCCTTTGCCATTGCCGGCGGACTCATCCTGCTAATACTTTCCATTAAGTATATAACGACGGGCAGGATGGTAGAGATAATCAAGGAGGAAATGGTAGCTGTGGTGCCCATCGGCACACCGCTAACCGTAGGTCCGGCCACAATAACTACCCTGTTGTTGCTGGTGACTCAATTCCCACTGTCTCTGGTCTTGCTCTCTTTCCTACTAAATCTACTTATCGCCTGGGGTGTCTCTCAACTGAGTAACAAAATTGTTAGGTTTATGGGGCGGGGTGGCCTTGCCGCAGTCTCCAAAGTATTTAGCCTGCTGCTTGCCGCCATAGGGGTCGGCATGATTATTCGCGGGCTAAACCTGGTTGGCATACTCAAAATCGGTGCCTAAAGCCTGATAACCATAGGACTAATTTACCATCAAAAAAGTTATATTATTTGAGCAATTAAGTATTGCGCAACCACCCGTTATGGGTATAAGATAATAAGCGTACTAACCATTATAACCGCCTAATCTACTATGGGTATTAA
>CAZAPC010000159.1:1790-2039 GCA_964486875.1 uncultured Planctomycetales bacterium | reverse complement strand
ATATGATTCCGCCGTATTGGTCGAAATACCGTCCTGAACATATTCGCCTAGCCCATGATAAATCATTCTATGACCGCCAGTAAAGTCTTTGCCAATGCCACGATAGGCCCGCCATTCATCCGTAATAATCATTGAATCCTTATTAACGGTTTCTTTAATGGCTGTTTTTAGTGTCTTGGCATTAACCTTTTCTACTGGCCTGGAGATTACTTTCCCCTTGCGCTCGACTAAGGCCATAACCGGGAATTT
>CAZAPC010000159.1:0-1780 GCA_964486875.1 uncultured Planctomycetales bacterium | reverse complement strand
TGTGCTTCTTTTCGTCTCCCTTGCGGGGCTTGCCGCCTACATATGTTTCGTCTACTTCTACGACGCCCTTTAGCTTGCTGGCCAACGGGTCTAATTTCATGGCAAGCCGTATCCTGTGAGCCAAGTGCCATGCTGATCTATAGGACACAAGGCCGAGATTCCTTTGCAATTGGAGCGCCGAAACGCCTTTTTTGTGGGAGCAGATTGAATAAAACGCCTGCACCCATTGCCTCAAGGTAATATGAGACCTGTGCATTACCGTGCCAACCGTTACCGTAAACTGACCCCGGCAAGCATTGCATTGAATCAAGCCGTCTCTGATTTTATCGGATTTGGCTTTGATTCTGGTTACGTTATCGCTTTGGCAATGGGGACATCTTATCCCGTCGGGCCAACGGAGCTTCTCAAGGATTTCCCTTGCCTCATCCTCTGTCAAACGGCCCACATCTATTGCCGCCATCTCGCCCAGGCTATTGAATTTAGGTGGAGTGTATCTCATCGCCGTCTCCTTATTCTCACACCTAAACAATAGCATATTTATAATGCTTTGTCAAGTAAATAATAAAAATTTATTTCCCTTTATTATCAATAAGTTAGGTTCTATTCCAGGAAGCCATTTTCATCCGGTTTTAATTTCCTTGTTTTACAGCCAATATATGCAAAGCTCAGGTCTGTAATAGATGCCTGAGAAAGAATAAATCTAGCTTCATTAAATCTTCTTCTTAATGGCGGGCTGGCAGTAATGGAGATATCTATATATATGTTTTCCGGCGGCTTATCAGTACGAATCTCCCCTAATTTTCCCAAGGGCCAGATGCCCTCATTAAATAATATATGACCATGCCCAGTTGCGGCCAGCATCTTAAGTCCCATGATAAAGGGGCTGATGCTTATTGGCTCCTGAGAAGCGAGTATGATCTTGCCTATCCCACCCCTATCCATCTTCGTCTTAGCCCCATCGGGTTCCCAATATAGCGTATATAATTCGTCATGATGACCTTTAATAATTCTTGCCGTTCCTTTAAAGGTAGCTTCTCCGCCATTATTATAAACCCCTAAAATCGCTTTGTTATATTTGGTAACGATCGGCCTTATTTTTATTGACGGCATCTTATACCAAAAAAAGATGAAATATATAACCCATTTGATAAATCCCCCTGCAATCCCAATATCGAAATGCACGGGATAATGTTAACATGGCTTATTGCCATTTTTAAATCCAATTTTATTTGCGCCAACTAAGCTATTTTGTTATACTTTCTGCAAGTCACAAAAAGGAGGCTAATCATGGCAATGTCGACCTGTGTAAAATGCAACAGCACTTCTTTTGAAATCAGGGAAGTTACCCCACAGGATTCAAATTTTAGATACAATTTTATTCAATGCACAAAATGCGGCGGGGTAGTCGGGGTTGTAGATTTTTATAACATCGGGAGTCTTATTCATGGTCTCGCAGATAAACTGAACGTTGATCTTGGATATTAATCCTTAAGGAAATAGTGAAAAGATTCATTCCTAATTAATTTAATCCCTCCACGTTAAGTATCCGATTAGGACATAAATGCTAATAGCCAATATCATAATAATAGCAATTACGAATAGGATGCTAAGCCATATGGGATGCGGAAGCCATGAAAACATAGCAGACCCCCTTTTTATTTGGGTTCCAATTATGTCCCTTCTAATTAGCCTTATTTTGGCTCTTATTAATTTAGGCCTCTACAAGACGAACAAAAAAGCATTTATGCTTCTATATTCCAAACCGATACCAGAAATTATA
>CAZAPC010000158.1:0-2055 GCA_964486875.1 uncultured Planctomycetales bacterium | reverse complement strand
AAGGAGACTCGGGTAGCGTGCGATATCAATGCGCGCCTGCGCAAAAAAACGTTTTTTTATCTTTTGGGCAATAAGCCGATCACAGATTTCTTCGGCCCGTCCGGGTTCGGTAAAAAAGTTATCATCGCTGAGCATGATAATGTTTGCCTTAAGGCTGCTGATTTCTTCAATTACGGAATTGACGCTGCGTGCCGCATAATTTCTCTTTTGACCGAGAGGATTCAGGCTAAAGGTACAAAATTTGCAGTTAAAGGGGCATCCTCGTGCGCTCAAAACCGCATCAAATCCCCAGCTTTTTACTCTCACTCCGTTTATTGATAAATAATAATCACTGCGGCGCAAAGAACGATCGGGGCTAAGCAGCGAATTGACATCCGGAAGCGGCCGGTTTGGATTATGTACTATTATACCGTTATGCCGATAAGAAATGCCTAAAATATCTTTGGAGTCCCTACCAAGCAGGATATCCTGTATAGTCTCCTCGCCCTCGCCTCTTACGATTATATCAATTGAGGGACAGCTATTAAAAAACTCCTCTACTTTTTCTGTTGCTGTGTAACCACCAACTACCAACGTAATATCATCCGGCATCCGGTTAAGAAGCTGGCATATTTCATCGTATTGACGGTCCCAACCAATTCCTACGCAGATAATATCTATCTTATTTTCCTTGATAAAAGCATTAAGCATATCTATTTCAGAAAACTTGGGCTCATAGCGCAAATCCAAAAGTGTGACTCTTTGCGTTACTGCCTTAGCACTCGTTGCTACATACTCTAAGCCCGTAGGAGGAAAAAGCATCATTGTATTAGTGACGTCCTTCTCAAAATAAGGATTCAGGAATAAGGCGTGTTGGTATCTCATATTAAAGTTTTTTAGGGAAATTTTATGCGCTTGGGCGTTTGCAAGATGTCAATAAAAAATATGCGCTTGGTTCACTACGTTCGCCAAGCGACATTTTCCTACTTCGATATAACAAAAAAATCGCTTTTCTTTACTAAGAAGGCTGCCTTCTTTAGCATCGATTATATTACGCAGGTAGGCTCTTCCAGCAGTATCTGGCTATCTAATACTCTATCTCTTATTGACTAGCCTTGGTATTATGCGATTTTTTCCCTATTTTGTCCGGTCATTTTTAGCCTAAAATCGCACAACTATTTTAATCTTAAATAGATAGTGTTTATCTACTTTAAGTTACCGGACACCGCCAATATTAAGCAAATTAACGTCCGCTATCTTTTCTCTTGGAATAGCATTCTTTGCAATAAATCGGACGGTTGCCGCTCGGCTTGAATGGCACTTCACATTCTTTTTTACAATCCGAACAGACTGCCTTGTGCATTTCCCTGGGGCCTCTGTCATATCCATTACGAAAATCCATATCTCCTCCTTTTTTGGAACCGGTTGAATTTATTCCGCGGGTGCTGATCATGCTTTTTAAATGGCTGCTGTTTAACTTCATTTCCCTCAAAAAACTTTTCCGAATTTATCTCTGGATGCACTGACACCGGCAGGCTTACCCTGATCAGCTTTTCAATATCCTTGACATCACTTCTTTGATCGGGAGTAGCAAAAGAAATAGCGTGCCCGTGGCTGCCGGCTCTCGCCGTACGTCCAATACGATGCACATAATTCTCGGCATCTTCGGGAAGATCGTAATTGATCACCAGCTCTATGCCGCTTACATCAATACCGCGCGCCGCTATATCAGTAGCAACCAGTACCTTGTATTTGCCTGATTTAAACCCGTCCAGCGCATCGCGACGCTGTGCCAGCGAGCGGTTAGAGTGCATCTCGGCGGCGGCATAACCCATATCGCGGATTGAAACGGTGATTTTACGCGCGTTATGTTTGGTACGGGAAAACAAAAGCACCGAACCGTGATATTGAGCGAGTAACTTGCTTAATAGCCGGCGTTTGTCCTCTTTTTTCACAATAAATAATTCCTGGGTCACCTGCTCAACAGTAGTCCCTGAAGGAGCAATTTCGACTGAAACCGGAAGTTTCATTTGAGTTGCGGCGATCTGCATAATCTCTTTTGGCATAGTCGCAGAA
>CAZAPC010000157.1:0-2062 GCA_964486875.1 uncultured Planctomycetales bacterium | reverse complement strand
AAATGGACAGGACGGGTGCTAATTTCCCGGAAGTAATTGAGCAGATGCATAAAAGGCTGGGTACTAATGCCGCTGCAATACAGCTTCCTTTTGGCAAAGAAGCAGGTTTTAACGGAATTATTGATTTAATTGAGAAGAAACTTGTCCATTATAAAGATAATTTGGGTAAGGAGGTAGAGATAAAGGATATCCCTTCGGAGCTGATGCCGGAAGTCTTAAAATACTATACGGTTATGATTGAGAGGCTTGCAGAAGTCGACGATAAGATTATGGAAGATTATCTTCACGGCAAAGAAATAGGCGCCTTAGATTTGAAAGCCGCAATCAGGAAGAATGTTATTGCAAATAAATTTGTCCCCGTTCTTTGCGGGTCTTCATTTAAGAACAAGGGTGTACAGCTGGTTTTGGATGCGGTGAAAGATTATCTTCCTTCTCCCCTGGACCTGCCGCCTATAAAGGGGACTAATCCTGAAACAGGAGATTTTGAGGAGATTAAAGCTTCAGAAAAATCTCCTTTTTGTGCGTTGTGTTTTAAGGTAGCGACTGACCCTTATGTAGGAAAGATTAATTATATACGCGTTTACTCCGGAACATTAGATTCGGGTACCTATATATATAATGCATCTAAAAGGTGCAGGGAGAGAGTTACTAAAATAGTTAAAATGCATGCTAACCATCAGGAGATTACCAATAGCATAACATGCGGAGAGATAGCCGTAGCTGTAGGATTAAAAGAAACTAAGACCGGAGAGACGCTCTGTACAGAGAAGAATCCCATACTTATTGAAGCTATGCGTTTTCCCGAGCCGGTTATCCAGCAGGCTATTGAGCCTAAATCTAAAGATGCACAGGAGAAATTAGGCTTAGCCTTGCATAAACTAGAAGAGGAAGACCCGTCTTTTAAAGTAAGCTATAATCAGGAGACCGGCCAGACGCTTATTGCGGGCATGGGACAATTGCACCTAGAAATTATTATTGATAGAATTTTGCGCGAGTTTAACGTTGAGGCAGGGGTAGGTCAGCCTCAGGTTGCTTACCGGGAGACTTTGACTAAGAAGGTCAGGACAGTAGGAAAGTTTATATCTCAGAGCGGAGGCCGCGGCCAATATGGTCATTGTGTATTGGAGATGGAGCCGCAAGAAACTCCGGGTACAGGGATAACTTTCGAAGATAAGATAAAGAGCGGCGCAATTCCGCGCGAATATATTCCCGCGGTAAAACAAGGGATTATGGGCTCGGCTAAGAGCGGGGTTTTAGCAGGTTATCCTGTTACCGACGTAAAATGTATTCTCGTCGATGGTTCCTTTCACGAAGTTGATTCTTCTGAATTAGCTTTTAAGATGGCAGGATCGCTGGCTTTCAGCGATGGGCTGAGGAAGGCAGGGCCGATTTTATTAGAGCCGATTATGGATATTGAAGTTGTGGTGCCGGAGGAATTTATGGGCCAGGTAATTGGAGACTTAAGTTCCCGGCGGGCAAAAATAGTTTCGTTAGCGCAGCGTCTTAATTTAAGGACTGTGCGCGCGAATATTCCGCTGGCGGAAGTTTTTAATTATGCTACAGTATTAAGATCCTTGACACAAGGCCGTGCTTCGTATACAATGGAGCCTTCTTTTTACACGGAAGTGCCTTCACATATATCAGAAAAGATTATTACCGGTTTTGCATCTGCTGGTTCTACTAGAAAGAGTATTTAAAAAATAAGGAGGAAAGATATGGCTAAAGAAAAATTTGTAAGGAGTAAGCCGCACGTAAATATCGGGACCATCGGCCACATTGACCATGGTAAGACTACCTTGACTGCTGCGATTACGAATGTGTTGGCAAAGTTGGGTAAGGCTACTGCCAGAGAATATGCGGATATTGCCAAGGGAGGAACCGTAAGAGACGAAACAAAAGTCGTTACTATTTCTGTTGCCCACGTTGAATACGAGTCAGACGCCCGTCATTATGCGCATATCGACTGTCCGGGCCATGCAGATTATATAAAGAATATGATTACCGGTGCCGCCCAGATGGATGGTGCAATACTTGTTGTTTCTGCTGCTGACGGCCCTATGCC
>CAZAPC010000156.1:0-2080 GCA_964486875.1 uncultured Planctomycetales bacterium | reverse complement strand
CGGGATATAAGATAGGCTGCTCCGATTATACCTAAACTAGACAAAACCCCAATTTCTAAATTGGCTCCCGCCAGGACAAAGAAAAGCAAGAATAGCGGCGAATCAATCGCCTTCAAACTATCAAAGAATTTTGCCGACGTCTTATTGATATTTACCAAGATTGCGCCCATAAACATATTGGCCAGAAGGATAGACAAATGCAGCCGAGTGGCAATCCCTATGCCCAAGAAAACAAACCCGAGAGTAAAAATCAATAGTTCAGTTTGCGTCCGTATAAATCTTGACAGGTAAGATAATACCCCGGCAATGACTCCGCCTAATACAAAAGCTCCCAATATAGTAATAAGTGAATTTAAAAGTACCTTGAACAGGAAAAATGTAGACACCATGTGTACGTATATGGCCTGGGATATGGCCAGCGAAACTGCAAAAATAATAAGGCACCAGGCATCATCAACAGCAACTACCCCTAAAAGGGTGTTGGTAAAATTGCCTCTGGCACGATACTCTTTAATTACCATGACCGTGGCTGCGGGGGCGGTGGCAGAGGAAATCGCCCCAAAAAGCAGAGAGATATAAAACGGTTGCCTTAAAACAAACAGGAATACAAGCGTAACCAGGATCCAGGCACCACAGGCTTCTAGAACCGAAATCCATATTACGGCCCTCCCCACTGTGCGGAAATTACCAATGGAAAAATTCTGTCCTATGCCGAAGGCGATTATGCCCAAAACAATATTTGAGATTAACCCTGAGGAATTTAAGATTCCTTTCGGAACAATATCAAAAAAAGATGAACCGATAACTATGCCTAACAGAAGATAAGCGGTAACAGAAGGGAATCTGATTTTATTGATTAGTCGAGCGGAAAATAAACCTGCAATCAGAATAAAACCAAGCCCAAGAATCGTATTCATCTAAAAAACGCCTTTTTGGTGGAATATCCCACGGATTATATCAAATATTCCGATCATTCCCACCAATCTACCGGATGCATTCACTACCGGAAATTCTTCCTTCAGGTTCAATTTCATTAATTTATAAGCCTCTTCCAGGGTAGCATTCTCGTCTACGCTGATAAATCTCTTCTCCATGATATCATCCGCTATTACCAGGGTGCCTATCTCCTCGGGGTATTCCATATTGAATATGTTCTCCTCGTCCTCATCCAAAAAGGGGATCATTTTTAAAATCTCCATCCTATAGGGTTGAATCGCATCGATAATGCTACGAAAGGAAACTATGCCGACAAGAAGGTTGCCTTCCTCCACCACAGGCACGAGGGGGAAGATATGAAACTTGGCAAATGTCTCCAATAGTTGCTTCAAGGTCGTAGAACGCCTTACGACGATTACCTCTTTTGACATCACTTCTTTAACCTGCATAAATAGCTCCTTATTTGACTATAGATATAGGGACTTTCGTTATTAGCGAACCGTAGAAATTATTACTTCTCTTGGGAGTAGTTTATTGCGCGTATCGGATAGGGTATAACTATTCCCTCTTTTGCATAGCGCCGGTGCAGCCTCTTGATGAATTCGTGTTTTACGAGATACTGGTCGACAAATTCCTTTGCCCGTAGGATTACCGTAAAGCCGATGCTGGAATCGCCGAAGGTATTATAACGAATGAATGGCTCAAAATAAGAAACGCCTCCCTGGACTTCCTTCATTACTTCCCCGGCTACTTCACAGGTTACCTTCTCTACTTTTTCTAAATCGCTTTTATAATGCACGCCTAAGTTAACCAATACCGCCATCTCTTTATCGGGCAGATAATAGTTGGTGATAATGGCCTTGGTCAATTTATCGTTAGGAACCAAAACCACATTGTTGGGAAGCATCTTTATTTTGGTTGAACGCCAGTTGATGTCTACTACATAGCCCTCCTCCCCGCTTTCTAATTTAATATAGTCGCCCACTTTGATTTGCTTGGCTACAATGATATGAAAACCAGCAAAAAGATTAGCCAGGGTATCCTGAAGGGCCAGGGCCACTGCCAGACCTCCGACGCCTAACGTGGCCAATATGGGAGTAATAGAGATCCCCAGGCTATTGAGTATAATCAGTAAGCCGACGCC
>CAZAPC010000155.1:0-2090 GCA_964486875.1 uncultured Planctomycetales bacterium | reverse complement strand
AAGAACATGATTGACAAAGGCGCCACCAAAGAAGATCTAAAGAAGACCATGGTTGACTTATCCAAGAAGGGTATTAAGGGGGAAGACTTAAAGAATAGCATGAATTCCATGAATGAATTGGTGAATAGCGGCGATACTGCCAAAGAAGCCGGTAACACCGTCTCTGCTGCCGCCCATCAGGCCAAGATGCAGGGGCTAAAAGGAAAAGACTTGGCAGCCAAGGTGCATGAGGCAGTGAGGCAAAGAAAGATGGATATGGAGAAAATGAAGACGCGCACGAGAGAGCGTCAGAAAGAGATGAAGAAGGAATCCAAAGAGATACAGAAAGAAATGCAGGAGCAGTCTCGCATGCAGAAGATGCAGATGAAAGAAGGAAAGGGCTCGATGATGAAGAATAAGGGCAAAAAATGAAACGCGCGGAGTTGCTTTAGGCGAAGAAAAGAAGGAGGCAAAAGTGGATAAGACGACTACGGAAAAAAACGTATTTTCATATCAAGCCAAGGACTACGCGAGCTTATTAGGGATGACAGGATTTAGCGATACAGCCCTGAATAACCATTTTAAACTCTATCAGGGTTATGTGAAGAACACCAATACGGTTTTGGAGAAACTCAGCGCCTTGCTTTCCGCAGGCAATGACCGCTCCCCGGAATATGCGGAGCTGAAGCGCCGGCTGGGTTGGGAATTTAATGGGATGCGCCTGCACGAATATTATTTCAGCAACTTAGGCGCTAACGCTGCCCTGGCTCCCATAAGCCCGCTCTATAAAAAACTTTGCGAGGATTTTGGCAGTTTCGAGCTGTGGAAGCAGGATTTTGTTTCTACGGGAGTGATGCGGGGAATTGGCTGGGTGATTCTCTATAAGGACCCCGCAAATGGCAGATTAATGAATGTTTGGGTTAACGAGCATGATGGCGGGCATTTGGCCGCAGCGCAGCCGATTCTCGTCATGGATGTCTTCGAGCATGCGTATTTTTCAGATTACCAGACCGACCGCGCCAAATACATCGAGGCGTTTTTTAGTAACATTAACTGGAGCGAAGCAAGCAAAAGGTTGCAATAAAACCCTGACTATCAATCTCCGGCGGTCATGAAAATATTCATCCAATTCGAAAAAAGGCCGCTTTTATTCCAAGACCCCAAATTCATCATCTCCTGTGATAATTCCTCCTCGTTTAATAACTGCTTCCAGAAGATGGAGGACGCACTAAAGCAGGGATATTATTTAGCCGGCTTCTTGTCATATGAAGCCGGCTATTGTTTTGAAGAGAAGCTGCAGGAAGATAAGAGTTATGATTTTCCTCTTATTTTACTGGGCGCCTACAATGCCCCTCATTGCAACCCCCCCAGCGTTGAAACTGCTTCGGCGCAAAATACATTGTGCGACCTGCGCTTGAATATTCAAAAGGATAGATATTCCCGCAACATCCAAACCATACGCGAATATATTGAGAAAGGCGACGTGTATCAGGTGACTTATTGCATTAAATTGCTGTTTAGTTTTCGCGGTGACCCTTTTTATTTTTACAATACGCTTTTAAGAGAACAGCCCGTACCTTATCCTGCATATATAGAGACAAGCCAATTCCGCATTCTTTCTTTATCTCCGGAGATGTTTGTTAAGAAGGAGGCAAGGCGCGTGGTTACTAAGCCCATGAAAGGCACCTGGCCGCGGGGAGAAGGCGCGATATCCGATTTTCTCGCCCGTATGCGCTTCCAATACGACGAGAAAAACCGGGCGGAAAATGTAATGATTGCCGATCTCCTTAGGAATGATCTGGGCAGGGTAGGCTTAAGTATCCGGGCGCCAAGGCTTTTTGAAGTCAGCAAATATAGGACGCTCTATCAGATGACCTCAACTGTTACGGGTTATGTGGACGAAGAGGTACCTCTCTACGGACTACTTGCTTCGCTTTTCCCTTCCGGCTCTGTGACCGGAGCGCCCAAGATGCGCGCCATGGAGATTATCCGGGAGCTTGAGGGCGAAGAGCGACGGATTTATACGGGCGCTATCGGCTACATTACTCCCCGCAAGGACCTCTTTTTCAATATCCCTATCCGCACGGTTTTAATCCGCGGCGAGACAGGGG
>CAZAPC010000154.1:0-2096 GCA_964486875.1 uncultured Planctomycetales bacterium | reverse complement strand
GTTCTTCTATTTCTCCGGCATCGCCCGGAACGGCTAACTCAATTGCATCAAAGACGCTCCAATTAATATCGCCTTCCTCCCCCGTATAGTCTCTGCCGAAGATTATCAACCTTCTAGGCGTATCTTTGCCGCTTCCCCGCCCAGAGCGCTCCGCAACCACCCGCTTACCCGGGCCAATATTTAGAACGTTAAGTAAATCGTGCGTTTTTTGAATATGCGAAGGAACGCCCCCCGCCACTCCGTTAGCTTGGGTCATGGCCTCTGCCTGATCACCTGTAAAGGGAGTATTTTCATTAATAAACCTTCTAAGCAAATATCCTAACATAGTCCTCGCCTGATCTCCCGCTCCAACAGTAACCCATCCCTCAGGATTTATTCGCTCTCTATGAAAAAATTCCTGCGTTAACTGAATAATTTGGTAGTGATTGAGGGAAGTCCTTTCTATAGCTTCATGTAGGATGTATTCTTCTATAAAGGTACCTGCCTCAGGTTGTCCAAGCAAATACTGAATTATATTCACGGCTAAAGCGTTCTTAGACCCTAATACAAAGTGGCCTTGATCTTGCACTACTGCATTAAACCAAAAAAATTCTTTATTCTCAAGAGTGCTCATAACCACAGCTATCTCTTTGTCGGATACTCCCCATAATCTTAGTTTAGCCCCTAATTCAACCCGACGCTCCAAGAGGTTTATTATGGCTACATCTACTGCGCGCGATACTGATACAGGCACAAGACGGGAATTAATGATAGCCCCGTTGATCAGCTTTGCTGCCTCCTTTGGAGTATAACCTTTGTAGATGTATACGCCCATGTCCGCAAATAGCCCAGCGTATCGGGCCCGCTCGTCTTCTTTACTTGGCCTTTTTCTCGATGTCGCTTTCTTCCGCGATGGCTGAGCTTTCTCAGTAACATCCCCAGGCGTAACGGCCTTGCGAGGTTGCAACGAGCTGGGAACTTGACCCATTGCCTCTTGAGAAAATTGAAAGACACTTTTCCATTTGCCTCGGGCGACTCTCTCTGCTTTAAACCTAGATCCCCAGATTTTCTCGTGACGGGCTAATGCTTTCCTAGCTAAAGGCGGAAGCGGGGCTACCGAACCGCCATCTATAGGGTCGTAATAAAAACTATCGTCAGAATAATAATATGGCCCGGAGCCTCTTGTAGTCTTTATCCCTAATTTTTCAGCAAGGCTTTCCGGATCAAACCTGAGAGACGGCATTGTTTCGTAGAGTGCCCATCCCGGTAAAACAATATCTCTATCAAGCAGTACTTCTGCATTATTAAGGCTCACCGGCAATGAAACATCAATCTCTCCACCGCAAGTTGCCAAATTGGAAAAATTTGGAATATCTTCAACTGGAATCCTGACAATAGCCTTCTGTAGGAAATAATCTATTGGGGGGAAGGGATATTGTTTATCTAACCCATCTCTCTCCCAGGCAGCTTTAAATGCGTAATAAATTAAAACTGCGCGCGCAGGACGCGTTGCGTTCATCCCATAACTGCCGACATATTGCAGGATATACCCATAATTATCTTCTGAGATAGATCCTTCCCCGCCGAAATCCAACTCAAGCTCTCCGATAGGGTCGTAATTAGCAAGTATCGGTTGAGAAAAATATGTTTGTGATTCTGAAACCCCTCTTTCCCTGGGTAACCCTAAATCCTGTACCCCGCCTAGATATCCCCGTAAAATTGATACCATTAAAACACCAAGGCTAGTGCCGTGATATACGTAATCATCGGGATCGGCTTCTTTCGGCTTAATAGAATTACTATTCTTAGGCCCCCTATTCCATGGCTGCGGCCTGCCTGGGAATAAAGCGTAAGTGCCGAGGTTATTTTCGGACGCCCTTATTTTTTCGATTTCTGCTTTGGCAATCTTATTATGTAATTGATCTAGGAACGCTTGACTTTCTTCTGCACTCCAAAGGCTTCTAAGTTTTCCTCTTTCTTCATCATAAATCTTCGCCCATCTCGAATATGCCTGCTGCGTACTTTCTCTCTCTCTGTTTACTGTATCACTATTAGGCCGCTCCTCCGTAGCTTTAATGTTATCGGGCCTAACGGCGCCCGGAGCAGATTTATTACTT
>CAZAPC010000153.1:0-2099 GCA_964486875.1 uncultured Planctomycetales bacterium | reverse complement strand
AAAGCAGCCAGATAAACCCTTTTATAGATTCCTTAAGATTTTTAAGACTAATTTGTAAGAGTAAAGAATGCTAAATTTGGTACTTGGACGGCTAAAAGAAGTTCCTGCTGAATATTTGGTAATGCTTGTAGGGGCATTACCGATCTCTGAGCTTAGAGGGGCGATACCATTGGGATTATATCTAGGGCTGCCGTTATCAAAAACATTCTTGCTGGCAGTCCTGGGAAACATCGTTTTTGTTGCTCCCGCGCTTTTTCTCTTTGAGCCCCTTTCCGCATGGTTAAGAAGATTTAAAATCTGGTCTCATTTTTTTGAGTGGTTATTTGAACGGACCAGGAGGAAATCCCAGCAAGTGTTAAGGTATGAGGCTTTAGGACTTTTAATTTTAGTAGCCATACCGTTCCCTATGACCGGGGCCTGGACCGGAGTTATTGCCGCAACGTTATTTAAAGTTAGGTTTAGGTACGCGTTTCTTTCTATTGTTTCCGGAGTTATTCTTGCCGGTGTAATTGTTTCTTTATTGTGTTCGCTTGGGATAATTAGCTGGAAGGTGGTGACAGGTTGATTCAGGTATATACCGGATGCGGGAAAGGAAAAACAACAGCTGCTTTAGGGCTTGCATTGCGAGCGGCAGGCGCAGGGTTTAATGTTTATATCTGTCAGTTTGTAAAAGGACGTTTTTATAGTGAGCTTTCCGCGCTTAAGAAAATAAAGAATATAAAAATAGAGCAATACGGCAGGAGCTGTTTTATAAAAAAGAGGCCTGAAAAAACAGACATGGAACTTGCTTGCAAGGGCCTAGAAAAAGCGAGGGAGGTTATCCTAGGTAAGAAATTCCGCTTAATTATTCTTGATGAAATAAATATTGCTTTAAATTTAAACTTGATCAGCTTAAAGGAAGTTATAGGGCTGCTGAAAGCTGCTCCTAAAAATAAAGAAATAGTACTTACAGGCAGGTATGCACCTTTACAAATTACTAACGCCGCAGATTTAGTAAGCCAGATAAATGAAGTAAAGCATTATTATAAAAAAGGTATAAAAGCGCGTAAAGGAATTGAATTTTAAAATTAACTTGACAGTGCAATAACTTTATATTAACATTGTTTTTAATAATAGGAGGTAGTTTATGTTAGCTCTAAGTCTAATCCTGGTTGGGATATTATTAAGGTTCATGCCTCATGCCGCAAATTTTACTCCTGTGGCAGCTATCGCCTTATTTTCGGGAGTTTATCTAAAGAGAAAATATGCTATTCTTGTGCCGCTTTTGCTTATGGCTGTAAGCGATATGTTTATTGGCATGCATAACGTACTTCTTTTTACCTGGGGCAGTTTTATCTTATCCGGATTTCTAGGCGCGCTTATAAGAAAAAATAGAGGCGCTATGCCTATCCTAGGAATGTCCCTATTATCTTCACTAGTTTTTTTCACAGTCACTAACTTCGGTGTTTGGGCTATGGGATGGTATCCTCAAAACTTAAAAGGTTTAATTGACTGCTACATTATGGGGCTTCCGTTTTTACGTGATTTTACAATTTCAACATTATTGTATTCGGCTTTATTCTTTACCGCTTATGAATTAATTGCGCGGCAAGTTAAAGAAACAAAGCTAGCAAAGGTTCTTTTATAATTTTTGTTAAGGTTTATCGGTCAAGGGAAGGTTGTGCGAATCAACCACAGTCCCGCTGCTGTAAAAGAGGAACGAAATTTCCTATAGTATTTGCCACTGGATAAGATCCGGGAAGGCTTTTAAAGGGAAAAGTAGGGCGATCTCTTAAGTCAGAAGACCTGGCCATAAACATAGTCTGGAAGGATTTCTAGCCCGCGGACAAGGCTAGAAGGGAAACAGGGATACCCTTAATGCTAATATTAAAGCGTTAAGGGTTTTTTATTTATAACGTCCGGGAAAGGCAGAAGGGGGAATGAAAGTAGTAAATTTGATAAAAACAGTTATTTATGCCGGGATTCTGTTAACTTGTTTTAATATGGGTGCTTTGGCAGAAGACAATGGTGTTGATTCTACTACTCTGTTAGAAAATAAAGAAGTTGACCTTGAGAAAATAGTAGTTACTCCTTATCGAAATTTTATTTCAGCTAAAGAA
>CAZAPC010000152.1:0-2111 GCA_964486875.1 uncultured Planctomycetales bacterium | reverse complement strand
GAATAAAACATATATACCCAAAAAAACCCAGATAAAGAGACAGTGGTATCTTGTAGATGCCCAGGATAAGATATTGGGAAGGCTGGCTACTAAAGTTGCGGTAATTTTGCGCGGTAAGCACAAAGCTGAATTTAGCCCCCACCTAGATGCTGGAGACGCGGTTATTGTGATAAATGCCTCAAAGATTAAAGTAACGGGAAGAAAACTTAAGCAAAAAATTTATCGGCGTTATTCCGGTTACCAGGGCGGATTAAAAGAGATACCCTTAGTCACGATGCTGACCAGAAAACCGGCTACAGTGATTAAGTTGGCGGTGAGAAGGATGCTTCCCGGCGGACCTTTGGGCAGAGACCTGCTTAAAAAACTGAAAGTTTACGCGGATGACAAGCATCCACATCGAGGTCAATCTCCCATTCCTTTGGAGGTTTAATTAACCATGGATGAAATTAATGAATATGCGGCAGTGGGTAGGCGTAAAGAATCCGTAGCCCGGGTGCGGCTTATGCCCGGTAAAGGAAATATTATGGTGAATAGGCGCCCTTACGAAAAATATTTTATCCGTGAGACGGATAGACTGATTATAAAGCAGCCTTTAATGGTAACTAATAGCCTTAACAAATATGATATATTTGCTAATGTTAGAGGGGGTGGTCTAGCTGGACAGGCAGGAGCGTTTCGGCTAGGTATTGCCCGCGCCTTAATGTTAATTGACCCGGGCTTAAGGGATCTCTTGCGCAAGCAGGGATTTCTTACGCGTGACCCACGGATGAAGGAACGTAAGAAATACGGGCAAAAAGGTGCACGTAAACGCTTCCAGTGGACAAAGAGGTAAAAATGATTACACGGATTTAAACATAGATTACCCAGATTAAAAAAGAAAATCCCGCTGGAAGGCGGGATTTTTTTTAGGGACAGTCCCCTTTGGTTTGACTAATCTATAGCTCTTCCTGCTAAACTATGCGATAGCAGGCGGGATGCCGCATACTATGGATAAGCTTGGCGGGAGCGGGGACAGTCCCTATTTTCGACGAGAAAATGCTTGACTGCGTCGGATTTTTAGCTTAAACTGTTTCTATTCGTTTTACAGGGAGGCGATATGGTAAATATAAGTATTTTTGGGGCAAGCGGATATGCGGGCGAAGAATTAATTGCCATCTGCCTGAAGCATCCCCAAGTAAGAATTACACAACTTTACGCCAAGATAGACAGGCCCAAGCCAATATCAGAAATATTTCCCAAATTTAAAGGCAGGATAAACCTTGTCTGTAAAGAGCCCGATATAAAAGAGGCGCTAAAAAATTCTGATTTGATATTTTTGGCCCTTCCGCATACGGTTTCGATGGAGTTCGCGCCTTCTTTATTAAATGCAGGCAAGAAAGTTATTGACTTAAGCGCAGATTATAGACTAAAAGACGCGAAAATCTATGAGCAGTTTTATAAAGTCAAGCAAAAGGATAAAATACACCTTGGTGAAGCCGTGTATGGTTTGCCAGAGATATATCGAATGAAAATTAAAATTGCAAGATTGATTGCTAACCCCGGCTGTTACCCAACGGTAAGCATTCTAGCGCTTGCGCCAGCGGCAGCTTTCAATTTAATAGACCCAGATTCAATCATTATCGATGCTAAATCTGGAGTAACGGGGGCAGGAAGAAAGATAGCCGAAGATTTCCTATTTTCCGAAATTAACGATAGCTTTAAGGCTTATAAAGTAAATAACCATCAGCATATGCCAGAGATTAATCAGGAGTTATCAAAATTAGCTGGCAAGAAAATAAACGTCACTTTTGTGCCGCATCTTTTACCGTTAAACCGGGGAATTTTAGTGACGATATATGTTAAGAAAGCACAAAGCACAAAGCACAAAGCACAAAATGTCATCGATGTGTATAAAAAATTCTATAAGAAAGAGCCTTTCGTGAGAATTAGGGGCGAGGGGGATTTTCCTAAACTTAAAGATGTAGTAGAAACGAATTTTTGCGATATAGGTATTCAAGATAACAAAGACAATATGATTATTATCGCGGCTATTGATAATCTTTTAAAAGGCGCATCGGGTCAGGCAGTGCAGAATATGAATATTATGTACGGTTTTCCCGAATATATGGGAT
>CAZAPC010000151.1:0-2127 GCA_964486875.1 uncultured Planctomycetales bacterium | reverse complement strand
AGACAGCTAAAATAGCCTACAACTTCTTCAAAACCAGCCTTATCTAAATCGCCCCATTTTACTCCTTCACAAAATATTCTCTCAGGATTCCCCTTAACAGTCATAATACGTATTGCCTTAAGTTATTATCTCTTAAATAGGAGGGCCAAGAAGGTAAAATTTCACTTTGGCAAATGCAATTCTGGAGAGAAACGTCTAAAAGCTTGAATGTTTCCTTGGTAGTAAGGATCGGTTGGCAGGAATGGTCGGAATCTTTGTTGATTTTTTTCAACATTTTAACCCTTCTTTTCCTTAATTCCTTACTATTGCTAGAGTTAAGTATACGCTAATTCGTGGTTTTGTCAAGACATTTTCTTAAAATCAGAGGTGTTTATCTTCGCCGTACACAATACGCTGTACTCCGTACGAAAAATAGAGTCCCCAATTTATTATGAAAAATAGAACCGTCCCCGATTTTAGGAGATTTTGATATCTTCGATATGCAGGGTGGGATTGGAGATGAGGTTGATTTTGGAGCCGAATCTGTGTTCAAGCATCTTTAGACTGGTTTTGTCTTTGAGAACTTCATCAATGACCATCGGGTTCAAGGTTAAGCTGACTTCTTTTAAATGTTTGCTTTTTAAGAGGCGTTTTAATTCCTTAAGCGCGTATATGGACATAGTCAAGGGTGACTTAACCTTTCCTCTTCCCTGGCAGTAGAAACAATTCTGATAAGATAAGGTCAGCACAGTATTGTGGATACGTTCCCGTGTCATCTCTACTAACCCGAATTTCGAGATACCCAGGATATCGTATTTTGCCCGGTCATGGCCTAATGCCTTTTTTAAGACCGCCAGGACTTCCCGCCGGTGGCCTTCTTTGGCCATATCAATAAAATCAATGACAATGATGCCTCCTAAGTCGCGCAGCCTTAACTGATGGGCAGCCTCCACCGCAGCTTCGCAATTTACCTTAAAAGCCGTATCTTCCTGGTTCAAGAGTTTATTTTTAAAACCGCCGCTATTGACGTCAATTACCACCAACCCCTCGGTAGGCTCAATGATAATATAGGCCTTGGATTTCAGATAAATCCGGTTTTCAAATATCTTATTGATTTTGCTTTCAACGTCTTTATCCGCAAATAAATCATCCCCTTTATGCAACTCTACTTTATGGGCCAGGTAACCTAAAAAGGTCTTCATGAAGCGCAGAATACGGTAATATTCCGGCTTAGAGTCCACGATAAGCTTAGAGACATCCTCGGTAAACGAATCCCTGATTGCCCGCAAGGTCAAATCGTACTCTTCGTAAATCAAGGCTGGTGCGCGCTGACCCTGAATAATCTTCTCTATCCTTTTCCAAAGTTTTATTAAGAAATGCGCATCGCGAAGTAACTCCTGCTTAGACTTGCCGCTTGCTGCGGTGCGCACAATAAAACCTACATCCTTAGGTAAACGTAATTCCCTAAATATCTCCTTCAGGCGCCTTCTTTCTTCATCATCCTCTATCCGGCGGGAGACCCCGATCTGATTCTCCTGCGGCATAAGTACCAGGTACCTTCCGGCCACGCCGATATGGCAGGAAAGTCGCGGCCCTTTTGTGCCGAAAGACTCTTTGACTACCTGAACTAAAATCTCTTGCCCCTTCTTGACATCCTTTAATTCTTTGGCCTGCGGTGTCTCCAGGGATTCAAAAGAATATTCTATCTCTGATAAATACAAGAATCCTTTTTTGGGCAGGCCGATATCTACGAAAGCAGCCCCCACCGACGGAATTACCGCTTCAATTTTACCTTTATAGATATTGCCGACAATAGTCTTATCTTGTGGACGTTCGATATAAAATTCTTCTAAACGCCCCTCGTTGACCACCGCTACTCTTTTCTCCTGCGGCTCTATGTTAATTAAAATCTCTTTAGGCATAAATTATCCCTAGACCAGCCTTGCCTCTTTGATAAAGATCCCTTCCGGCATCTGCCGGAGTAATCTTTGGCGAAATTCTTCGGGCTGAACAAATTCTTTTAATACCACAGCGGCCTCTTCATGATCGCTGGCCAGGCCCAATTTTAAAGCCCGTTTCATGCTGAGCTTAGGATGCGGGTTAAACCCTTGAGTAATCTTCAACGGCATATCCGCTCTGCGCATCGCC
>CAZAPC010000150.1:0-2150 GCA_964486875.1 uncultured Planctomycetales bacterium | reverse complement strand
CCCTTATCCAGATTGCTTAAAAAAAATAAAGCACTTATTTGGATTCTTACAGCTTTATTATTAAGTTATATTGTCTACGGTCTTTTTAAATTTAAAGGTATTATAATTTCGCAGTTAATAAGCGAATTAAAATATTTTGTTAGTTTTATCTGGTTGCTATTTATTTTCAGTAAGTTCTTGAGTCTTTATATAGAGAAACGAGAGACAATAGAGATAGACATAACAGAATTACAGCCCAAGATGCAGCTGACAGATAAATCTATAGCCAGCCTTTGCCCAAGGAATATCGATACCTTTTACGCAGACGGCTTAACAAAAAAACAGGTGGAGCAGATCAAGGGTATTTTTTTTAAAGAGAGGGTAGGCAATTCAAAAATAGAAATTTATCGAGTTTTCCCCATCGCTCCGTTTATTTTCTTAGGCGCAATAGTTACTCTTATATCAAGAGCCTCTATTTTGAAGTTCTTGGGTTTATATTAAAAGAAAGCGCTTTCCTTGACAACCCCCTATACAATATGTTATACTTCTTGTATTAATCCCGCCTTTACAACTTCTTTTAACATAAGCACTTAGGAAAGGACAGGCAGATGCTTTTGAATATCTTAAGGCAGTTTAACTGGCTGGATATCTTCGTAGTAATTTTTCTCTTAAGAATCATTTACATCGCAGCCCGGTCCGGCTTACCGGTTGAGATTTTTAAGTTACTTGGTGTGCTGGTAGCGGTGTATATCTCTTTGCACTATTATACGTTGCTTTCAGACCGGATCCTGGGTTTTTTTGCCGCAGGTAAAGAAAAGGTGCCGCTTGAGTTCGCGGATTTTGTCTCCTTTGTGGTTCTGGCAGTAGCAGGTTATATGGTTTTTGTGTTGCTGCGCAGTGTATTCTGCAAGTTCATCAAAATGGAGGCAGTAGCCAATCTGAACCGTTTCGGCGGCTTAATCCTGGGGTTATTCAGGGCGTATCTTTTGTTGGGGTTGATTATGTTCGCTATGGCTATCTCCAGCGTAAGCTATATGGAAAAAAGCGTTAAGGAGTCTTATATGGGCGGGCATCTTTTTCAGGTGGCCCCTAATACCTATAGCTGGCTTTGGGATAACCTGGCTTCTAAGTTTATGGGTACAGAGAAGTTTAATAAAACAGTCAGTGAAATACAGGGAGGGTTCATAAAGAAATGAGGTTAATAGATTTCTACAATCAGGTAGTCAGTCTGGGCAGGAGGGCTGACCCCCGCGGCGATAAGAGCGCGATCAAGTCTTACGCGGATACCGCAGTGTTATACGGGGCGCCTGATACCGAAGTTAAAAAGATCATGATCGGTATTGACATAGACCCTTCCGAGCTTCTGCTTGCGGATAAGCTGCGTATTCAAGAGGGGTTGGATTTAGTCTTATCGCATCATCCCGAAGGCAGTGCCTGGGCGGGGTTTTATAAGGTAATGCAGATGCAGGCGCAGCTATTAGCTAAGGCGGGAGTAGCTTTTAAGTTTGCCGAGGGCTTAGTGGAAGAGCGCATGCGCGAGGTAGAGCGCAGGGTGATCTCGGCAAATCATATGCGCTCAGTGGATACGGCGCGGCTTCTAGATCTACCTTTTATGTGCGCGCATACGCCCGCGGATAACCATGTGGCGCAGTATCTCTCTAAGATTTTTGCAAAAAAAAAGCCCAAGAAAGTTGCAGATATCGTAAATATATTGGATAAGATACCCGAATATAAAGACGCGGCAGGCAATAATGCCGGCCCGCGGGTGATCATCGGTAATCCCGCAAGGCCGGCCGGTAAGATCATGCTTGAGATGACCGGAGGCACTGAGGGGCCTAAGGAGGTATTCGGCAGTTTATACAAAAAGGGTATCCGTACGCTTGTCTCAATGCATTTAAGCGAAGAGCATTTTAAAAAGGTAAAAGAGGCGAATTTAAATGTAGTGATTGCCGGGCATATTTCTTCCGATACGCTGGGGCTTAACCTTTTGCTTGATAATATCGAGAAGGGTTCGGGAGAAAAGTTTGAAGTAATCAATTGTTCGGGCTTCCGCAGGATAAGCCGGAATTAAACAGGCGTAAATATGGCAGGGAAAATCCCCGAAAATATAATAGAAGATATTTTAAGCCGGGTGGATATCGTGCAGCTGATCGCAGAATACATCCCGCTTA
>CAZAPC010000149.1:0-2160 GCA_964486875.1 uncultured Planctomycetales bacterium | reverse complement strand
GCAAAATAGTGGGAGTATACGGTTCGGTAGTGGATGTGCAATTCGAAAAAGGTGCCTTACCGACAATCTATGAGGTAATTAAGGCTAATACCTTTGATGGTAACGAGGTAGTTTTGGAAGTAATAGAACATAAAGAGCCAAATATTTGTCGTTGTATTGCCCTTAATCCCACTTATGGCTTAAAGAGAAATTCTGTAGGTTTGGCTAGCGGCAGAACCCTTTGTGTTCCTAAAGGAGAGAAACTTTATGGAAGGGTATTAAATGTTTTGGGGGAGCCGATTGATGGGGGAGAGCCGGTTGACAATTCAGAAACTGTGCTTATTCGCGACCCCCAAAAATCATCAGAGAGAAGAAAGTTCTTAGAGGAAGAATCTAAACTTAAATTCGAGATTATGGAAACCGGAATCAAAGTAGTAGATTTACTTTCGCCTTTAGTTAAAGGTTCAAAGACCGGAATCTTGGGCGGTGCAGGGTTAGGTAAGACCATATTAATCCTTGAGATTATTCATAATATTATTACCAAACACCACGGTAGCTGCGTGTTTGCCGGGGTGGGAGAACGTATCCGGGAAGGAAATGAGTTGTATTATGAATTTCTGCGCACCGGTTTATTGGAGCGTTCTATTTTGGTTTTTGGCCAGATGAACGAATCTTCGGGTGCGCGTTTTGAGACCGCACATACGGGGATAGCTATTGCTGAATCCATTCAAGAAAAAGGCGAAGAGGTTTTATTTTTTATAGATAATGTGTTCAGGTTCGCCCAGGCTGGCTCAGAATTATCCGCCCTTTTAGGTAGAATTCCCTCGGAAACAGGGTATCAACCGACTTTGATGAGTGAGATTAGTGAATTTCATGAACGCATCCATTCTAAGGCAAAAGCAGGCATTACTTCTGTGGAAGCAATTTATGTCCCTGCCGATGACCTTACTGACCCGGCAGTAGTGGCCATATTTTCTCATTTGAATTCTAACTTGGTTTTATCTAGAGACTATGTGCAACGCGGTTTATATCCTGCGGTAGACCCCTTACAATCCTCAAGCGGTTTTATTGACCCCCATATCATAGGAAAAAGGCATTTTGAGGTAGCTGAGCAGGTAATCCGGCATTTCCAGAAATATCAGGACCTTGAGCGCATTGTCTCTATTATCGGAAAAGAAGAGTTATCTAAACAGGAGCGCATTATCTTTGAGCGTGCAAGAAAATTGCAGAATTTCCTCTCCCAGCCGTTTTTTACGGGTGAGTTATATACGGGTATAAAAGGAATTTATGTGCCATTAGAGGAGGCGATTTCCGGTTGCGAAAAAATTGTTGCGGGTAGGCTGGATAACGTAGCTGAGGAAAGGTTTTATATGATTGGACCTATATCGCAAACAGAAACTTAGTAAAGGTGAAAGGTAAAAGGTGAAAGGTAAAAGGGCGTTAACCTTTAACCTTAAGACAATGTAACAAGGGAGCAATGAAAATATGGCAAAAATCGGTGAGCTATTAATCCAAAAAGGTTTAATTAATCCCAAACAATTAGAATTAGCCTTAAATGAGAGTAAAAAAACCGGCGAAATTATCGGAAAGACTTTGGTGCGTCTGAAACTTATTACCCACGAGCAACTTTTAGAAGCCTTAGCCGAGCAGTTAGGCCTTACTTATTATCCTTCTCTTAAAGATATTACTGTATCCAATGATGTAATTAAAACCGTTCCGGCTAAGTTTGTCTGGCATTATAAATTTATGCCGCTTAAAATAAAGGGTAAAACCTTAACCATTGCTGTTTCTGACCCTTTAGCGGTCTGGCTGATGGAAGACTTAAAATTACATTTAGGATTCGATGTAGAGAGAGTATTGTCTACCGAAGATGAAATATTGGCCGCCATACGCCATTTTTATGGAATAGGCGCAGAGACGGTTGAGGAGATTTTAACTCAAGGCAGTAGCGCTGTCGTAACAGAACGAGAGAGGATTAAGGAAGAAGAAATTGAGGACGTAGAGAAATCTGCGCAGGATGCCTCGGTAATCAAGCTCGTTAACCAGATACTTTCGGAAGCAGTTTCTGGCCGGGCTACGGATATTCATATTGAGCCTTTCCGTGACCGCATCCATGTAAGATATCGCATTGATGGCATTCTTTATGATATGCGCGTTCCGGAACAGATTAAATATTTACAT
>CAZAPC010000148.1:0-2170 GCA_964486875.1 uncultured Planctomycetales bacterium | reverse complement strand
CAGCCCCAGCGTCCTCACCGATATGTACACGCCTGGAGATCTGTTGACACTTCCACGTTGGTAGGAGTGTCAATTTTATCATAAGTTAACCTTTTTGGACAAGTTGTTTTATCCAGCAATACTTCTACAGGCCTCTTGCCGTTTAATCTATAGCCTGAATGCGGCCTTTGGAAGTTGTAATGCCACATATACGTATCCAAATCTGTCTGCAATTCTTCTAAACTGCAATACCACTTCTTTCTGAATGCTACGCAAAAGAATTCCTCAAGCACGGTCCGGTTAAACCGCTCCACAAAACCATTGGTCTGCGGCATGCCTACGCGTATACGGCTATGTTCGATGCCGAATATCTGAAGCATTAGCTCATAGTCATGCTTAAACCCTTTGCCGCAGAATTCACCGCCATTATCAGTAAGCATTCTTCGTATCGGTATATCAAATGCCCGGTAAAAGGGGATTACTCTATCTATCAGTATATCCGCGGCAGTTGTGGGCATTTTTGATGTGTAGAGCTTGGCAAATCCAAATGAACCATAAGTATCCACTACTGCCTGCATGTAAATCTTACCTACGCCTTTGATGCAGCCTACTTCAAAAGTATCCTGGCATAAAAGATACCCGGGGTGCCTGCTGAATACATGCTCTGATGGCACTGCTTGTATATTCTCTAAAAGCGCCTGAATCTGTTCGTCAGAGAGCACCAGGCCTTGTTGCCTATGTAATTCTTCCAGCTTCAGCAGTCTTTTAAACTTAGTCCGCAGGTTATTGCGTTTCCAAATACGCTCAATCGCTGAAGCGCTAGTGATAATACCATGTAACCTGATTTGTATCACTACCCTATCTTTGCCGTAGGTAGGATGTTTCAAAGAATAGTCGAGTATACGTTCTTCGATATCAAGCGGCGTCTGATTAGGCATCCGCGGCGGCTGCCGTTCTTTTTCACGTAAGCCAATAACTCCTGCTTGCTCAAAGCGCTCCTTGATGTCATAATAGTGCTGCCTGGAAACACCCATCATCTTGCAGGCAGCTCGTATATTCTGCAGCTGCTCTGCAAGCTGCAGCAAAGACAGCTTGTGCTTCAGTAGCATCTCTTGCGGGGTCATGTTAGGAACTCCTTTCTGGTTTTTGGTTTGTCCAAACTAATTATACCAAAAAGGCTAACATGATCCCGTTTTACTTCCAGTATGTCAACACATCTCCGAGCGAGTTCATCTTTAAAAACAAAAACACCACCCTCTAACGGCGGCATGCCGAGCCTCTCGTTATTCTTTGCTGGAGAGCCAAGTGCATAGATTATGCTTGAAAGGGAGAAAGATAAGAGTATAATTATATAGAAGATAGTAACTATCCGGGTCCGGAACTATTTGTGATTTCCGGAGGTTAAATTTTTAGATGGTCGGGCCGCCATCTTGCGAGTTTTTGCAGGATGGCGGTTTTTGTTTTATAAGGACGAGACGAAGGAGATAAGATGAGGCGTATTTTAATCTTTATCTTGCCGATTTTAATCATTATTTCTGTTGTGTTTACAATCTTTGGCATTTTTCAGGTGCGTTTTGAAGAGGAAAAACTGATCGATGACTTGAAGCGAAAAGCTAAATCAGTTGCCGAGAGTATAGAATTATCCGTAAAGCACGTTCTTTTATCGAGTGATTTAAAGAGCGCAAATTATCTGGTAGAAAAATTTGAAACTCGCGAAAGATTGCAGGGGTGCGTTATTTATGATAAGGAAGGGCAAGTTTTAGCCATTACAAAAAGATTTACTGAATGGAAAGAAAAAGATAAGCCATACCTAAAGGAAGCATTGACTAATAAAAATCCGCGCGGGGAATTAGAGAAATTTAAAGATTATTCTGTTTATAGTTATGTCCTACCTATTTCAGATGATGAAGGTAACATTTTAGGCCTTGTTGAAATTATACACGATACATCTTATGTGTTTACGAGGTTGACAGAACTTTGGAGACGTATAAGTATAAGTTTAATAATTTTGGTGGTGTTAATTTTTATCGTTTCGTTTTTTATACAGAAACAGATCTTTATTTTACCTATTCAGCGTCTTACGCAGTGGTTTCAGCATTTTCAAAGAGGCGAAATAGATGAAAGCCATCCTATAAAAGAAAAAGGAGAACTCGGTAAGCTTGCTAATGAAGTAGAACAGGTAGCATTGAGT
>CAZAPC010000147.1:0-2175 GCA_964486875.1 uncultured Planctomycetales bacterium | reverse complement strand
GTAATACCACCACCCAGGAATACTACCTGGACAATACCACCAAAGAACTGCGCTACCGACCTAACATCAACCAACCCTCTAACTATGAAGTTCTCTTAAAGAGTGTGGATACCTTCCTCCCACAAGGCCAGCCTCCCCAATTAGGCACTAACCGCTGGCAACGTGTCCAGGTTACCCTCAAAGCCAAAGACCCCTTCAACCGCACATCCACAGTTTCTTTCCTGCAGTCAGGTGCTTTTTGTAGGGTTCCTTATTCTGGCTTAGTGCGCTTAACCGACTCCTCAAAGACCACTACCAAAGGCATCTATGATGCTATCCAACCAGCCATTAATGCTGCTAATGATGGAGATGTAGTGCAGGTTTCCTACAACAACAAAAGACCCTACTATGAGAATCTTACCATCGCTAATAAATCTCTTACTTTAGAAGGTCGCTATGATAATAAAACCTGGACCCAGCACCCAAATGATGATAATTATGAGACGATAATTGATGGTCAGCTAAGAGGAAGAGTAATCGAGGTTAGTGTTGATAGCGATAAAATCATCACAATCAAAGAACTTACAATTGAAAATGGTATGGCTCCTGGAGAGCCTAATGTAGCCGGCGGCGGCGGGATACTTTTTAGGCCTAGCGCTACTCTGACTCCGGTAGGTACTTTAATAATAGATAAATGTATTATCTTTAAAAATCAGGCCTCAGCTCCAGCATATGAATATGCAGCAAGTGGGATTTGTTCAGGAGCTGATAATACCCTTATCTCTAACTCTATAATTGGTGATCCTGATTTAACTGATGGTTTGGATGAAGGTAATACTGAAGGAGCAGTCTATATCCGTGGTGGGTCGGCAAGTCTAACTGATTGTAAGATTGATAAAAATACTGCTAGCGCATCCCCCACTAGTCCGGCAGGGGCGATCATCCGTTTTGCAGGATCAAGCGGCAGAAGCTTGAAACTTGTGAGATGTTTTATGAGAGATAATAGCCCTGTGAGTGGTATTAGCGGGAGCTGTTTTGTTTCTTTAATTTGTGCCATTACTGGACCCGTTACTGTTACTATAGATGATTGTTTTATATCAAATAATACCTTTGCTGATATGCTTATAGTTGGAAATGTAAATTTTTCTCTAGCCAATTCTACGATTAAAGGAAATACTCAGCTTTGGCCAAGACCAGGAGGTGGGAGTAATGTAGGTTGTATATTAAGTGCAAATCCTTGGGGGAGTCAAATAAGCGGTACAGTCAGAGACTGTATTTTTTCAAACAATAAGAATGGGCTTTTTATATTAAAAGGTCTTGGTTCGGGACTAACATTAGTGGAAAATTCCATTATTAAAGATAATCGCGGCATGGCTATTGATTTAGAGCCGACTAACACAGGCCAGGCATTAACCATTTCGCATTGCACAATAGATAATAATAATTGTTTAGGGAATGGAGCAATTAGATTGTTAGAAGGAGCCAGCCCACCTGTTTCTGACCTTGTAAATATAAATTTTTCATCCATTGGGAATAACGAAGGTCCGGCTATAAGTCTTTTCGATGGGACGCGTAGCCAAGTTAATCACTGCGTTATTTATAGAAATCAGGCAGGATGTCGAATCAGCAATGCAACTTCTTCACCCAACTCAAGTATTGAAATAAACTATTCTACAATTGTGTTATCTAATCTATTTGGCGTGGGCGCAGAGGGCGCAAATACTTCATATTCTTGTATCGAGATTACCAATAGTATTATTGCTTCTGATCAGAATTATGCTTTGTCTCGAAGTGAAGATGGACCAACGGCTATTTCTTATTCTAATTTCCACCAGGGTAATTTTGCAAGAGGTACAGAGACAAGTACAAATCTTTTTTCTGAATGGGATGGGGGAAATAACTGGATAGGAAACCCTAATTTTGTTGACCCCGATAACGACGATTATCATACCCAAAATGTTCATGTCAGTGATATGGGTGCTTACGCAGGCGTTACTCCAGAACCTATCATCGGCGCATCTCCTTCCTTAAGTTCCACCGGCTACATCGGCGCAAAACTGCCTGGCCTTAAGGCGGGCGAGGATTATATAGAGTAAAAAATCCCTTTACAAATCCCCAATAATGTATTATGCTTATTTCTGTAATTAATCATATTTGATTAGATAGGGAAATAGAGAAAAATGAGGTATAATGAAT
>CAZAPC010000146.1:0-2185 GCA_964486875.1 uncultured Planctomycetales bacterium | reverse complement strand
GTAGCATTTAACAAATAATTGAACCGCATGCCCCGTTTATGCACCTCTTTAATATACTGTTTGAAATAAGCCCTGGAAACTTTAGGCAGCATAAGAAGCGGCCTGCCTCCCCCCAGGAAATCATCAGCTAAGGTACCATATAACTCGTCTATATGTTTTTGGTCCAGCAAAGGAAACAGATCGTATTTCCAATTAGTAGGGATGCTAAATTTTATCATATATTTAATATTCTTAATTATTTCCCTGTACCCTGAAATGATATAAAGTAATGGCAATGAAGTCGAATCTTTTAGCCGCCACTATATCCACCGCACCATATTTATCCTGTAGCTTTTTTATTACCGCCATGTGCAGCTTCTCAAGCCCCGGAGGAGTGTAAGTCAGGAGCCACAGGCCCTTACAGTCAAGCTCCTCAACTTTATATACCTTAACCGGATTATTATTGATTGCCAGGTCCATCACTGCGGGTTTTTCGAAATCATCGCTGGCGATTACAGCCACAAGAGAAGGAACCTGATAATACGACAAAACTAGATATTCCGGCTCGGTCTTATAAGGGATAAAGGCAGCCTTTTCGTCATTCTTAATATTCTCTTTTATATAATTGCATATCTCTTTCCAGTTTGTTCTCTCTTTTAGGCTGTAATAGTCCCTGGCAAAGAATAATCCCGTCAATATGATATATACCACCAATACAATGCGTGCTTTCCCGCGAAGGTTCATTACGCCCTTACTGATAAGCAAATAATAAGCGCAGGAGGCGTATAAGACGAATCTTACCGGACCAAATATAGGGATAAATAAACGCGAAAAGATAAACGGGATTGTAAAAGGCAGCAGCAGCCATAAAAATAGGATCAACCCGCTTGCATATTCTTTCCTTTTAGTGTCTGCCTCCTCTCCCTTCCCAGACGCAACTAATGAAGTAAAGGCTCCGAATAAACATAGTAAAAATAAGGTAACCCCGAATATATTAGTCACAATTACAGGGTTGGCGTTGGGAATATATACCATCCATTCTACGAATATCTTATTGCCAAACAAACTGAATATATTTATGAAGGTTCCAAGCGAAGGCCTCGGAATCCAAGGAAAAGGCAGGAGATGTCCGTTTTGCATATTTAATAAAATTAATCTTGCTAGCAGCGGGATGCAGACAAGCAGAATAAGGCCAAAGATAAAGATAAGCCTTCTTGGACTAACCCTCCCCCTGTATCTGGGCCACAATAAAGCTATGAAAATAATTTGGCATATTACTATCAGTGCGGTTGTGCCGCTTAAAAGTATGGCGAACAAAGTAAAAAATGTATAGCCAAGCCAGGTGAGCCTGGTATTTTTTTCTAAGGCCAGCAGGAATGACAAAAACGACAGGAGCACGAAACAAACCACCATGCTGTAAGGCTTGGTGTATTGTGAATAGTAAATGTTCACTGCGCTTACCGCAAAAAGATACCCGGCAAGAAGAGCGGTTTTTTCTTCAAAAAGCCTCCTGCCTAAAAGATACATCAGATAAATAGAAATAATCCCGAATAGCGCAGAAGGAAAACGCGCAGAGAATTCCCCCCTGCCGAATAAACGCATCCAGCAATGCATCATTAGATAATAGGCGGGGAAGTGTCCTTCAGAAAACCAGATAGGGAAATTCCCTTTTGAAAACCAGTATCTGGAGGTGTTGGAAACCATGGAGGATGAATTAGAGTAAGATATCGAAAACGCCTCAATTCTAAAGAATATTTCTTTGTTTAATTGATATATCCTTAGGAATGAGCCTAATAGCAGGATTAATACCAGTAGTATCTTTGTTATTTTCATTATTTCCTCGGCCTAAAATGGTATAAAGTAATGGCAATGAAGTCGAACCTTTTCGCCGCCGCTATATCCATCGAACCATATTTGTCCTGTAGTTTTTTTATTACCGCCGCATGCAATCTTCCAAGTCCCGGGGGAGTCCAGGTCAGGAGCCACAGGCCCTTACAGTCAAGCTCCTCAACTTTATATATCTTAACCGGATTATTATAGATCTGCTCCATCACCGCTGGTTTTTCTAATTCACCCTCGGCGACTAAGGCTATAAGATAAGGAACCTTATAGTATGATAATACCAGGTATTCTTGCATATTTCTATATGGCATAAAAGCTGTTTTCTCATCGCTTTTTATATTGTTCTTTATATAGCTACAGATCT
>CAZAPC010000145.1:0-2194 GCA_964486875.1 uncultured Planctomycetales bacterium | reverse complement strand
ATAAATGGCTATTATCTAAATCCGGTCTAATAAATAGAACTTCTGCGGATGGAACCGGATAATTATGTGGTCTATTGACACTTTTTTTGACAAACTCTTTCAGTTGATGTCACAGCATGTATTCTCAATGAGGGTGCACATCATTTTAGACTTCGTGCAGATACCCCTTTTTATCTCATACAGAGGGAAAACCAACCAATGAAGGCAACATTCTTTTTAAGAAAGAGGTTAATCCATCTTTAAGTATATACCCACTAACTTCAACGGCATTCTCAGTTTGATACACTTCATCTTCATGATCAGCAATCACGAAGATTTGAGCGCCTGAGGCACCATGTTTAATCTTCCTAATGATATCTTTACAAAATTCTTTGTGAAGAATTTCTATCTTTATCAGGACTATATCCGGTGGTTGGGAATGAATAATTGTAAGGGCCTCCTTCAGGTTTCTCGCGCTCAGGATGTGATACTCAGGCGACATGGCAGTTAGCCACTTGCAAATGGAGAACCTGGTTTCATCAGGTTCCTCAAAAAATAAGATTATTGGTTTCACTGCCTTTAAGAAGCCTAGAAATATCTTTGCAGAACTGCTTCACATGAATATTTGTGATCAATCCATTTACTCAGGAATGGGGGAGGATAGTGACGATATAAACCATGGTGATAGAGGCATTCCGAATATCTATGACACCCTTGATACCGCCAAAGATAATCTAAGTTTTATGGTCCGTCGATACAATCTTGTTAAACTAAACAGAAACGAACTCTCGTAAAGCTCTGCCTTCATCGGCCATACTGGCGGAAAACACAGCGGCTGAGAACGGTCGGTCGCTTTTAGATGTTTCCTGCTCCAGAAACCAATTTAGAGCCTTTGCGGCCACACACTTAGAATATCGAGCATAGCAATTTTCCCTTAAGCAGTGACTTGTTTTATCTTCCCCTTGTTGCCGGATCTCATGAAATTTACAATTAATGCAGGATCTTATAAGCATGGTTAACTCCATTCATCATACGGGATCAAACGTCCTGATAAGATCTCGAAACCCGCTTCAGCTGGCCAGAGGACATATCTTGATTCAAACTGTTCCATGAGGACGATCTGAAATTATTCTAAGGTATAGCTTGAAGTGAGTTCCTTATCTGTGGATTTCGAACCTACTATTATGAACCGACTTCAATAATCTCCTTCAGTAATTGAACTGCCCAATCGGACATATTTTCTGTTTGGTAATCCCTCGTCAGAATTTCTTTTGCACGCCCCAGTGCAGCTAAGGCATCGCGAGCCTTTTGGATTGAGAGAACAAACAGCTTCTTCAATTCTTCATTTGATGTTCTATAAAGATCCAGATAATCTACAAAGAACTCACCTCCATAATGGTCTAATTTAAAGTAAAGGTAACCGTGTCCTTTCGGTCTAGGCAATTCCCTTACACCGAAAATAAGCATTATCCACTCCTTTTTTCCTCCATGAAAGAATCTATGATCACTAATAAAGCGTGAAATGACATCTCCCGTCAAAAACGGGACCATCGAGCTTAGCGGTCACCCTCGAAAAGCATTTGCAGTTCTCAAAGGTTTAAACCTCTGCCCGAGAAATACTGAGGATATGTTGTGATAAGCTTTGGCACAGGAGGGCATGTGCCCAAAAGAGAGGCCTTCCTACCTCTATAGTCCCAAGACTTCTCCGGATGCCGGATTAAGTCGGGCATGACGGACGGGGAGACTTTATGGACAGACTCTAAATAATACTCCCAATTAATCCTCTGAGAAGCCACACTTGAGTCGGTCCGGATGCACTGTAAAGGGAAATTCACCGGTTTCATCGCCATAGAACACAAAATCCTTTCCACGCTGAAACTTGCAGGAAGCGCAAACAGAAAATGTCGGACCTGAAACCTTTTGGACATCATCCTTCAGGGTGTGCTTCTCTTTCAACGGGCACCCAAGAATGAGAATCCATTTCCCAGTTCCGTTTACATCCTTTATTGACGTTGAATCCATAGCAGCTATCCTAAATAGTTTAGGTCCCCTGAGTTCTCATCAAGGCCTTGATTCCAAGGGGAATCAATCGGGGTTCAGTTAATATCAATTTCAAAAAACCGGTTCTCAATTCATCGCGAGTCCACTCTTCGAGAACTCATTTCAGCCTCCCCTTAAGCATCGCAATAAATTGGTCATAATCCTCATCCTGGAA
>CAZAPC010000144.1:0-2243 GCA_964486875.1 uncultured Planctomycetales bacterium | reverse complement strand
TTATCGCTGACTGTATTTTTACGGCGTTATTTTATTTTATATTCCCTTAAAAAAATGATTGAAATCTCCGGCTTAGAAAAAAATCTTAACGGTAACATGGTATTAAGGGGAGTTAATTTAAGGATAGAAAAGGGCTCTACCTGTATTATCATCGGCCGTTCCGGTTGTGGAAAGTCCGTTTTGCTTAAGCATATCGTTGGTATACTTAGGCCCGATAAAGGGAAGATTGTAATAGACGGGAAAGATGTCCATTCATTATTGGAAAAAGAACTGGATGTATTGCGTCTTAAGATAGGTCTGGTTTTTCAGGGAGGCGCTCTCTTTGATTCCCTGACCGTAGGTGAGAATGTAGGTTTTGGGCTTATTGAGCACGACCGTATGCCGCAGGAAGAGATCTTAAGCCGGGTAGAAGAATCTTTAGGCCTTGTGGGGCTATCAGGCATATCCAACCTTATGCCTTCGGATTTAAGCGGAGGGATGAAAAAACGTGTTGCCCTTGCGCGGGCATTATGCATAAAACCGGAGATAATTTTGTACGACGAGCCGACAACGGGCTTAGATCCTATTTCCGCAGATAGCATTAATGAGTTAATTAAAAGCCTTCATGACCGGATTAATGTTACTTCTATTGTAGTTACTCACGATATGAAGAGTGCCTATAAAATAGGAGATAAGATTGCAATGCTTTATCAAGGTAAGATTATTGCAGAGGGTGCTCCTGAGGAGATTCAAAACTCCAGGGATCCCATAGTTAATCAGTTTATAAACGGCCTGGCGCATGGGCCGATAACCGAGAATATAAGGTTGCTTTAGATAAGCATTTACTGCGTAACACCCTGCGCTTATAAGGAATTGCGCGGGCGTGCCCTTGTGGGCAAGGAGGTTAATATGATATTCGGAAAAACGAAATTAGAATTAAAACTTGGGATATTTGTCTTTATTGGGTTGGTGATTTTTGCGGTCTTTATCCTTTCGGTAGGTGGTATACGGACCTGGGCCTCGGGGTATCAGGTGAATTTTATGTTTAGTTTTATAAACGGCGTAAAAAAAGGCGCTCCGGTCAGGTTTGCCGGTGTTGATGTGGGAGAGGTTACGGGGATAAAATATTTCTATGATGAAAAAGATGACAAGACTAAGATACGCGTAATATGCTGGGTCCCTAACGATATAAAAATTCCTACGGATTCAACTATCTGGGTTAATACCTTAGGGCTCCTAGGGGAGAAGTACATAGAAGTTATGCCCGGTATTGATTATAAGCGCTCGCTTAATCCTTCCGGAGAATTGATAGGAGAAGACCCCGTTGCTATGAATGATGTCTTTAAAACCGCAAAGCACATCGCCGATAATTTAGATGCCGGAGTTAACAGGGTAATGAATAAGGAGGGTTCGGTGGGGAAGATTTTATACGATGATGAGCTGTATAACCAGTTAAATTCCCTGATAACCGATTTAAGGAAAAACCCCTGGAAGTTATTTTGGAAGACAAAAGAAAAGAAATAAATGAAGGTAAGAACAGTATTTAATTGTCAGAAGTGCGGGTATCAATCTCCTAAATGGCTGGGTAAATGCCCTGATTGCCAGGCTTGGAATTCTTTTACGGAAGAAGATTATTCCATGCCTTCAATCAAGGCAAAGGAGAGGACAGCACTTTATAAGGACGAACCTGTTTTGCTAAAAGATGTGCAGTTTAATGAAGAAAGCCGTCTTAAGACAGGCATAGTTGAGCTGGATAGGGTTTTAGGCGGAGGCATTGTAAGGGGATCGGTGATTTTAATCGGAGGAGATCCCGGCGTAGGCAAATCAACAATATCGCTTCAGGTTTCTAACCAGTTAACTAGCAAAGATGCGAAAGTCCTTTATGTAAGCGGAGAGGAGTCGGTTCATCAGACCAAGATGAGGGCGAAGCGCCTGGGGGCGCATGAGTCTGATGGGCTTTACATAGTTAACCAGACCGACCTTTCGTTAATTCTAGGGCATATCAGGGATCTTAAGCCTGACGTGGTATTTATTGATTCGATACAGGTTATGTTTGATCCTGAGATTAGTTCATCTGCCGGAAGCGTAAGCCAGGTCAGAGAGTGCGCAGGAATGTTGACGCAGCTGGCTAAAACAAGCGGTACCTCAATTTTTATTATCGGACATGTAACCAAAGAAGGCACCCTTGCTGGGCCGCGCCTCTTAGAGCATATTGTGGATACCGTGCTTTATTTTGAAGGAGACAGGTTTTCTATCTACCGGAT
>CAZAPC010000143.1:0-2321 GCA_964486875.1 uncultured Planctomycetales bacterium | reverse complement strand
GCCATGGGGCGGGGTGCAGGGCCAGGCATCGGATATCAATATACAGGCAAAAGAGATTTTGAAGATGAGGGACAGGGTTAACGAGATACTGGCGAAACATACGGGTAAGCCCCTGGATAAGATACAGAAGGATACGGACAGGGATTATTTTATGTCCGGCCAGGAGGCGCTGGAATACGGCGTTATCGATGAAGTTATAGTAGAAAGTAAAAAGTAAAAAGTCAATCCTTCGGTAAGCTCAGTATCAACCCTGACCAAACCCCGGCTTTTAAGCCCGGGAAATTCGAAGGGTTGATTAAAAAGACATACTATAATAAGTAAAGATAAATTTTCAAAGAACAGTAGAACTAAATAGCAATAACAGCGCGTTCGGGATTATAGACAGTATTGTTCTTTAACATAGAATACATAATACAAGCAAGTTTCCTGGCAACTACAATAAGCGCTTGCTTGGGCTTTTTGCCCTGAGATACCTTATCGTGATATACGCTTTTAAGATAAGGGTTATGAATCAGGGAAGCTACAGAAGCCATGTATAAAGCATGTTTAAGGATACTTGAGCCTTTATTGGTAAGTTTTGCGCTATTCAGGGAAGATCCAGATTGTTCAATTTGAGGATAAAACCCTACAAAACCAATAAAGTCTTTACAGCTTAAGAATCTCTGTATATTACCTACTTCGGCTAAAAACACGGCTATGGTTTTAGGCCCGACGCCTGGTATGGTCAAGAGATTATCTACGCTGCTATTTGGCGCATTATTATCCGGCTTTAACAGGCTATGTATCTCATTATCTAAAAGTTCTATCTGTTCTTTGAGATATTTTATATTTTGGATCAGGCTTTTTAACACAAGGCCCCTGGCTTTAGAAGCCTTGCCTGAATAGATTGAATCCTTGGCAGAACTTATCACTTTGTCTGCCCAGGAATCATCATAATTATTGCCCTGGCGATGTCTGAATATCTTAATCAGGTCTTTAGGCCTTAGGCTCTTAAAATCGCTGGCTGTTTGATATTTTAAGAGTATATCCGTAGAGGCTATATTAAAAGGATCTTTGACCAGATTCAGGAACTCAGGGAATACAAGGTTTAAGAGGGAATAGGCCTTGCGTTTATAGTTCTTTACATCATTAAGATAACTGTCTTTTAAGCGGACAATATCTCTTAGGGACTGGATATCTTCATCTGGTATATAAGAGCTGGAAGCGCAGCCGCTGCGTAAAAGCCCGGCAATAACTAAGGCGTCTATAGAATCAGTTTTGGCTTTTTTAAGCGTTACCTCGTGGAATTTATTAGTCTGATATGGATTTAATAGAATCACATTAAACCCCTGCTCTTTTAAAAAACTATACAGATTCTCCCAAAGGTTGCCGGTTGCTTCAAGGCCGATAACTAAAGCAGCCTTTGGGATATTAAGCTCAGATAGTTTTTTGGTAAGCTTAAAAAAGTCGTCTTTGGAAGACTGGACGGTAAAGGATTTACCGAGCGCTTCGCCATTCGTATCTAATATAATGCATTGATGCGAAGCCTTAGATACATCAATACCAAGATAATGCATAGCCGCTCCTTTCTTTTAACGGTTTAGTTTTAAAGCAGGTATCCTTAAAGCGCCTGGCTGACATAGCCTCGAGCTATAAGTGGTCAAAAGCCACAACATACTAAATAAATGTTTAATACGCCGGACATTAAGGAAGCAACAGTCTTTTTGAATTGGTCTTTTAAGGCCAAAGGGAGATACAAAAGTTGTCTTCCTGCTTTATAGGGTTTAACCATAATAACATTGTTCTAAAAAACTAGTTCACTGTCAAGTGAACATTATACGAGGGGTTATAAAATGATCAAAAATTATTTACTTACGCCAGGGCCCACTCCTATCCCGCCAAGGGTATTGGAAACAATGGCAAGGCCTATCATCCATCACAGGACCCCCGAATTTCAAAAGATTATCCAGGAAGTCGAAGAGGATTTAAAGTATGTATATCAGACCAAAAATGAGGTCCTTGTATTCGCCTCCAGCGGCACAGGGGCGATGGAAGGGGCTGTCGTAAACCTGCTTTCTCCCGGAGACAAGGCCCTTGTGGTGCGCGGCGGAAAATTCGGGGAAAGGTTCGGCAATATCTGTCAGGCATACGGCATTGAATTTATTGCCCTGGACGTGGAGTGGGGAAAGGCAGTAGACCCACGGAAGATAAATGATATCCTGAAAAAGGACAAAAAGATAAAGGCGGTATACACGACATTGTGCGAGACATCCACAGGAGTCGCCACGGACATAGAGGGGGTTGCCAGGGTCCTGAAGAATTATGAGGCTGTCCTTGTAGTG
>CAZAPC010000142.1:0-2351 GCA_964486875.1 uncultured Planctomycetales bacterium | reverse complement strand
AGTTACCGGTATAACATTACTTTTACTCCTGAAATTCTCCTTGATTATTAGTATTCCGAGAAGAATTCTTTGGCAGTCACTTGTACTGATGTGTTGTTTTTCTCGGTGGGCGCAGACGATAAGTTGTCTTATGCCTTATGCCCGTAACGAAGGTAAGGCAGAGGTATTTATTAAATACGCTCGCAAGAAAGATATTGTCATAGCCGGTTTACTTACGATATTAGTTTCTGGCGCTTTATTTAGTTTAAAAGGTATAGCCATCTTTTTTACCTCCCTTATCCCGGCATTACTATTTATACATTATGCAAAAGCTAAGATAGGCGGGATGACTGGTGATACCATCGGAGCAGTAAACGAGATTTCGGAGGTAAGTGTACTCTTTTCTATTCTTGCATTAGGCTCGATATGGACTTGATGCTATTTTCCTATATCGCAGATTTTGTTTTTGGAGATCCACAATGGTTTCCTCATCCCGTACGTTTAATCGCCAGGCTCATTTCGTATTTTGAGAGAATACTTAATGGCAACAAGGGGAAAACTGTCCAGCGTTTTTACGGAACACTTACCGCGATTGGCATAGTTGCCGTGAGCGGGATATGCGCATATATACTTATTGTGGCGGCGGAAAAACTGCATCCTGTTGCCGGAAAAATCATGTGGGTATTTCTTGCCTATACCACGCTTTCCGTTAAAGATTTAACTGTGCATGCCCGCGCTGTATGGATGAGTTTAGCAATAGACGATATTAAGGGAGCACGCAAGAAACTTTCGCTTATAGTGGGACGGGATACGCAAGAATTGACGCAAGATGAAATTATTCGTGCGACAGTAGAGACAGTTGCCGAAAGCACTACCGATGGGATTGTTGCGCCGCTTTTTTACTTATTTTTAGGCGGCCCGGTGCTGGCGATGAGTTTCAAGGCCATAAGCACGCTTGATTCGATGCTTGGACATAAGAATAAGAGGTATCTTTATTTTGGATGGTGCGCGGCCAAGCTTGATACCTTCGCGAATTTTATTCCGGCGCGGATTACGGGTTTGCTCATTCCGATAGCAGCTTTATTTAGCGGTAAGGATTTGGTTCAGTCTTTACGCACTATGTTTAGGGATGGTAAAAAGCAGGATTCGCTCAATAGCGCAGTCAGTGAAGCCGCAATGGCCGGTGCCTTGGGAATGCGGTTAGGCGGAACGTGTAATTACTCGGGTAGGATAGTTGAGCATCCTTATCTAGGAGAACAGCGACGACCGACATCAATATCTCTTATCCCGCAAGCCATAATAATAAGCGTGGTCAGCTCATTGTTAATGCTTGCAGCCGGCATTCTATTTAAACAGACGGTTATTCACTTATTTTGTCTATGAGAAATACGGAAAATCTCTACCAGCATGGGGGTAATATTTATGAAATTGAGCCAAAAAGACGTGATTTTCTTTTAGATTTTAGCGCCAATATTAACCCTTTAGGAATTCCTTCACGGATTAAGAAATTATTACACCGGCAGCTTAAGAATTTGGTTCATTATCCTGATTCCGAGGCGCATTGTCTTAGGGTTCGGCTTGCCCAATATTGGAAAGTAAAAGAAGAGAATGTACTAGTTGGAAATGGTTCTACTGAACTTATCTATCTTGTCCTGAATGCCTTTAGGCCTGCCAGCGTAGCTCTACCTGTACCTTCTTTTACCGAATATGAACGTGCGGCTAGAATCTCAAAGTGCCGATTAAGATTTGTCTACTTGCGGGAAGATGAAGGTTTTCGCTTTAATTCTCATTGCCTTAAAAAAAACAATATGCTTTTTCTTTGCAATCCCAATAATCCCACTGGGAATCTGATGGTAAAAAACCGAACAGATTTGGAAGATATTCCCGTTAAAAAAATTGTTATTGATGAAGCATTTATGGATTTTGTACCCCCAGAGCATAGATATACTTTTATTCCCCAAGCGGTAAAAACAAGAAAAGTTATATGTTTGAGGACTCTTACCAAGCTTTTTGCTCTTCCTGGTTTGCGTATAGGATATCTGATCGCGCATAGAGACATTATCCGAACTTTAAAAGAATATCAGATCCCCTGGAGCGTGAATGTTTTAGCGCAAACAGCAGCTGTGCAGTGCTTGAACGAACTTACCTTTATCCAACGTTCTAAACAACTCATTGAGAAAGAGCGAGGGTTTCTCTATGAGCGACTTGGCCGGATAAGAGGGCTTAAACCCTATTCTTCAGTAGCAAATTTTTTCTTAATCAAAATAATCCAAAAGCGCCTTACTTCATCAATCCTTAAAGAACGGTTGTTAAAGAAAAACATCCTTATCAGAGATTGTGCGAATTTTCGCGGTTTGAATAAGCAATTTATA
>CAZAPC010000141.1:0-2355 GCA_964486875.1 uncultured Planctomycetales bacterium | reverse complement strand
CCCAAACTCGGTACTATCTATGAGGGGGCTGTAAAATCACATTTAATGACAAAGTACCGAAAATGGACATAACTATTTCTGAAATAGAAATCATTCCTATCAAGCCTCATAACGGGCTTTTAGCCTTCTCTTCCTTTATCCTGAATAATGCCTTCTACATAGGGGATGTGGCAATATACTCTCGGCTCAATAAGCCGGGCTATAGGCTTGTCTATCCGGTCAAAGCCCTGGCAAACGGCGCAAGGGTCAATTGTTTTCATCCCATTAATAAGAACGCGGCTCAAAAAATAGAAGATGAGGTAATAAAAAAATATTCAGATTTAATTTCAAAAAGTGACGATAAAGAAAGGATTATGGATGAGACAAGAGAAGAATCCAGCCTTTAAAGACCTTACTACGGTAATCTGGGAAAATTCAAAGAAGCTCGAAGTAATAAAAGAAGCGGATAAGCTTCTTACGGACTGGCAGGGTTTATCCGTAGAAGAAAAGATATCAAGGCGCAGGTCGCTTCTATTCAGTCTTGCCATTCTGGATCCGAAGGACATCAAGCTATGTGTATTTCAACTTGCCCATGGCGGCGTTATCTGCGAAAAAGACGCTCACAAAGAAATAGATGATACAAGACTCGCACTAGGGATTAAAGATGCTTCTGATGAAAAAATAAAAGATAGGCCCATTTACACCGCTTCATTTGACGACCTGGTAGACATTGCCCTGGATGATAAAGATAATCCCGTATTCCTGGTTAAAGAAGCCGATAACATCAGCGTCCTTGCAAGCATTAAAAAAGATGGTTGTATTTATATACCACCGCCTAAAGAACAGATTCCCTGGCTTCTTCCATCAAGCGAAAGGGTCCTGGCTTATTGGAAAGTTGATAGTACCATAGGGAATAGTAAGGCCAACTCCATCCTCTATGATGATCTTTTAAATTATCATAAAGCAATATCGGAACTTCCGCAGGAAGGATATTATGATTTAATCGTCTCTTGGGACCTGCATACGTATCTAGCTGATTCTTCCAAATACTCGCCCATAATCTGTTTATTCGCGGTGCCTGAGCGGGGTAAGACCCGTACAGGGCAAGGCATGATATATCTTGCCTATAGAGGCATACACGTGGAATCGTTAAGGGACGCGTATCTAGTAAGGGTAGCTAATGACTTGAATGCCGCTTTATTCTTTGATGTTAAGGACATCTGGAAAAAGGCTCAAGCGAACGGCACAGAGGATATATTACTACACCGCTACGAAAGAGGCGCGAAAGTACCAAGGGTGATTTATCCTGAACGTGGTCCTCACAAAGACATGGTTTATTATTCTATCTTTGGCCCGACAATAATATCTACCAACGAGGCCACCCACCGTATCTTAGAGACCAGGGCCATCCAGATAAACATGCCTCAATCTATAAAGACCTTTGAATCAGATGTTACCCAGAAGCTCGCCCTTGCCCTAAAAGAGCGGTTAATCTCTTTTAGGGCAAGGCATATGGGTGATGCACTACCTGATATCCCTAAGCCTGTTCCAGGTAGATTAGGCGACATCCTTAAGCCGCTTCAACAGATGATCCTTTTGGCTAAGCCCGAGAAAGAAGCGTCATTCCTAAAACTCGCCAAAGAGCTGCAAGAAGAGCGCCTACTTGATAGAAGCGATACCCTGGAAGCTCAAGTCTTAACTAACATGCTTAAGCTTAAAGATGGTGTCCTCTCCGGTATCCTGCCGGTAAAAGATATAACCGATACCTTAAACCAGGGAAAAACCAAAGAATACCAGTTTACATATCAGAGGATAGGCCGGCGCCTGCAGGCATTAGGATTTAAAAAGGCCCGTACTGAAGGCGGCGCTTCAGCGGTTATCTGGGATGAGGGGCTTCTAAAGAGCCTGGTGGATACATACGGTCTAAAACAAACGTCAGTAACACCAGTAACATCAGTAACGCCGGCAACCCTATTATTCTGATGTTACTGACCTTTCTGACGTTACTGACGTTTGTTTTAGGGTGTTGTTATAGGGGCATACCCTTTTAGTCATAACATAATCGATTATAGGTTCATAGAGAGCTGGTTTTTGGTAGTTGATAGGCCTAGTTTTACTATGGAATACGCCTTATATTAGCGCCTTATATTAGCGCCTTATATACGAGCAAAAAGGAGCCGGAAAACATCCACCTTTTACTATAAACAAGGATACAAATACTATATCTTAAATATGAAGAAACGGCCAAAAATATCGCACATTTTATTGCACAGGAATCTTAAAATAACGCACAATGACAGGCGCATTGGCATCACTTTTTTGTGTGCATTAAATTACTCTGGCTTGCGGTAGCCTCTTGCCGTAATTCTGTCCACA
>CAZAPC010000140.1:0-2359 GCA_964486875.1 uncultured Planctomycetales bacterium | reverse complement strand
CTCTTAAAGCAAAATAAAACGGAGGTTATAATGGTTACGAAAGACAAAAAAGATGAAGCACTGCAGAATATTTCTGACCGCAGCAAAGCCCTGGAATTGGCATTAGCTCAGATTGAGAAGCAGTTCGGAAAAGGCTCAATTATGAAGTTAGGCTCTCATGTAAAAGCCAATGTCGAGACTATCCCCACAGGCGCTTTAACCCTGGATTTAGCCTTAGGCGTAGGCGGTTTGCCCCGCGGAAGGGTAATTGAAATATTCGGGCCAGAGGCTTCGGGTAAGACTACTCTGACATTGACAGCGATTAGGGAGATTCAGAAAAAAAGCGGCGTAGCGGCGTTTATTGACGCAGAGCATGCCTTTGATTCTACTTATGCAAAGTTAATCGGGGTAAATTTAGACGAACTTTTAATATCGCAACCTGACACAGGAGAACAGGCGCTTGAGATCGCCGAGACTTTAGTGCGCTCCAATGCCGTGGATTTGGTAGTTATTGATTCAGTGGCAGCTTTGACTCCCCGCGCAGAGATCGAAGGAGAAATGGGTGATTCTCACGTAGGTTTGCAGGCAAGATTAATGAGCCAGGCTTTAAGAAAATTAACCGGGGCAATAAGCAAATCACGCACATGCGTAATATTTATTAACCAGCTCAGGGAAAAGATAGGGGTTATGTTTGGCTCTCCGGAGATAACACCCGGAGGAAGGGCTTTGAAGTTTTATTCTTCGGTCAGGCTGGATGTGCGCAGGATTGCTACGCTGAAAGAAGCGGATAAGGTAATCGGAGGGCATGTAAGGGTGAGGGTGGTTAAAAATAAGGTTGCTCCTCCTTTCCGCGAGGCAGAATTTGATATATTGCATAACGAAGGAATAGGTAAGGCAGGCGCGATACTGGATGCCGGAGTCACTCTTGAGGTAATTACAAAATCCGGGGCATGGCTTTCATTTAACGGAGAAAAAATCGGCCAGGGAAGAGAGTCGGCAATAAAGGCTTTCAGGGAGGACCAGAAGCTTTCGGATGCAGTTGAAAAAGAGGTAAGAAAGAAAATCAGCGTTGCTTAGCGAAAGAATAAAGGAATATGCCTTTTTGCTGCTTAAATACAGGTTACGCAGCGAGAAGGAGCTTTATCAGCGCCTCAAACGCAAAAATTTTTCCGCAGAAGAAATAGGGAAAGTTATAGATTTCCTTAAGGAAAAGAAATTCCTTGATGATGAGGTTTTTGCGAGGGTCTGGATAAATTCGCGCTTAAGCCGGTCTTTTGGTTTAAACAGGATAAGCCTGGAGCTAAGGCTAAAGGGAGTCGCTAAAGAGACCCTCGAAGCAGGGATAGCTGAGGTAAAAAAAGGGTACTGCGAGAAGACTGTAATCGAGGAATTGGCGAGAAATAAATTAGCTAAGCTTAAAGACATCGATCCGCTTAAAGCAAGAAACCGCACTTACGCATACCTTATCCGCCGCGGATTCTCCATTGATAAGGTTACTGACACATTAAATAAAATATGCAGGCAGATATATTAAGAGAGAAATTCCTTGAGTTTTTTGCTTCCAAGGCGCATAAAATCGTAGAAAGCGATTCGCTTGTGCCTAAGGATGACCCCACTGTTCTTTTTACTCCTGCCGGGATGAACCAGTTTAAGCGGGAGTTTTTAGGATTTGACTGCGGTTTTAAGCGCGCCGCCACATCTCAACGCTGCCTCCGCACCGATGACCTGGATAAGGTTGGCAAGACAAGCAGCCACCACACCTTTTTTGAAATGTTAGGGAATTTTTCCTTCGGAGATTATTTTAAAGAAGAAGCGATATCCTGGGCCTGGGAATTTCTGACAAAAGAGCTAAAGATAGATAAAGAGAGCCTTTGGGTTTCAGTTTACAGTGAGGACTTTGAGGCTTATAAAATTTGGAGCGATAAAGTAGGCCTTCCCGAGAGGAAGATTGTTAAGCTCGGGGATAAGGATAATTTCTGGCCTGCTGAGGCAAAGACAAAGGGCCCTAATGGGCCTTGCGGACCATGTTCGGAGATATTCTTTGATTTTGGAGAGGCCTCGGGATGCCAGAAGAAAGATTGCGGGCCTTCCTGTAGCTGCGGGAGATTTGTTGAGATATGGAATCTTGTGTTTACGCAGTTTAACCGTAAAGAAAACGGGGAGTTAGAGCCCCTGCCGAATAAGAATATTGATACTGGCATGGGCTTAGAGAGGTTAGCTGCGGTAATGGAGGGGAAGAAGAATAATTTTGAGACTGAATTATTCCAGCCGATAATAAAAGAAGTTTGCCGCGAGCAACCGCCTGCGGGGGGAGTTTCCTTAGGGCCGCTTAATGCGATCGCTGACCATATAAGGGCGGTTGTATTCTCTATATACGACG
>CAZAPC010000139.1:0-2360 GCA_964486875.1 uncultured Planctomycetales bacterium | reverse complement strand
GGGTTTATCCCGCTTTTAAAAAGGCTGATTCTGAAATTTTGCGCTAAATTTTTATGTAACACCAATATGATAATGTCCTAATTAGCCAAAATAGGAATGTCCTAATTATGGTAATATCCATAACGCACAAGTAAGGAGGCGTTATGGACAAAAAAGAGGGCATTCTTATGATGACTAGAGGAGAGGTTCAGCGTTACCAGATTATCCGCAAGGTTCTGGAGCGCGAGATTAACCAGCAGGAAGCATCTCAAGTTTTAAGGTTAAGCGACCGTCAGGTCAGGCGGATAGTCAAAAGAGTCAAGACCGAAGGCGAATCAGGGGTTGTACATCAGTCTCGCGGTCGACCGGGCAACCGGTGTATTAAAGCATCACTTAAGGAGAAGATTTTAAAGCTTTACCGCAACTGTTACGAAGATTTTGGGCCGACTTTAGCGTCGGAAAAGCTACTGGAACGTGATGGGCTAAAGGTTAATGACGAGACATTGCGTTTATGGTTGATAAAAGAAGCTCTTTGGCAAGCAAAAGCGCGCAGAATACGTAAAAGCCTAAGTTGGCGGGAACGTAAAGCTCATTTCGGCGAGATGGTACAATTAGACGGCTCTCACCATGACTGGCTGGAAGGACGTGGTCCTAAGTTAGTTCTTATGGGTTACATTGATGATGCCACAGGCAGGTTCTACGGCAAGTTCTATGGCTATGAAGGCACCATGCCTGCCATGGATTCACTCAAAGGGTATATTAAGCAATACGGTATCCCCAAGAGTATCTATCTAGATCGCCACTCGACGTATAAGAACAATAAAAAGTATACTTATACGGACTGGCCCTTTAGGGATAAAGAAGAACTTACTCAATTTGGCCGTGCCTGTAAGCAGCTTGGGATTGAGCTTATTTATGCCAACAGCCCTCAAGCTAAAGGCCGGGTTGAGCGTGTTTTTAAGACTCTACAGGACCGGCTAACAAAAGAGCTGCGGTTAGCTAAAGCCTGCGGCTGTAAAGAAGCCAATACCGTTCTGGAGCGTTATATGGATAGCTTCAACAATAAGTTCCAGGTAGCAACTAGAAGAAAAGGCGATCTTCATAGATCTGCCGATAAAAGGATTAAGCTCGACGATATCTTATCGTTCCAGACCCAACGCTCCCTGCGTAATGACCGCACGGTTTTGCATAACAAGAGATGGTATCAGGTGCTGAATAGGACCCGTGCCCATGATATTACGGTCTATGATTATCTTAACGGCCGGATGAGTATTAAGTATGGCAACAATCGGCTTGACTACAAGGCAATCAAAGGGCCGGTTATGCGTTTAGCGCCTGTAAAACTAAAAGCCTTTAAACCAAGATTTCCAAAACGCTATGTTCCGCCTAAAGATAGTTACTGGCGCATCGGCTTCAAATTGCCAGGCTCTTTAAGAACAAAACTAGGACATTTCTAATTTGGTAGAACTAGGACATTTCTAATTTGGCTTGACATATTGCAGTTTTTTTGTTCCCCATTCTTTAATGGCGTGGTATAATTAGATAATCGGAGAAAAGATGAGCATTATTTTATTAATAGTGATAGTAGCCGCCATTCCATTGATAATATTTTATATATCTAAAATGGATAAAGTAAATGAGGCGGAAAGGAAGGACTAAAAAAACAAGACGCAAGAAGCAAGCGAAAAAATAATGCGTCCGGAAAGAAAGCTTCACGAGGAAGAGAAAAAGCGCTGGGAAGACGAATACTGGAAACGCAAGGAAAAAAAATAAGCCCGCGCGTGAAGGAGAGGCATATTGATAAGGCCCTGCATAAAATGCCGGGCCTTTTTAGTTTCTGACCGGCCGCCGCGGATAAAACAAAGAGAAATGAGTATCAGAATAGGTTAGGAGCCCGCTATGGATATTAAAAAGATCGGTAATGCGTCAAACAGTATTGTGGCCCAGGCAGCAAAACTCTCTGAGTTGGTTGATTATCAGGACGGCTCTGTCGTAAGCAGAGAGATTATCAAGAGTGAAAAAGGGACGGTTACACTCTTTGCTTTTGATAAAGGGCAGGGGTTGAGTGAACATACCGCTCCTTTTGATGCCTTGGTATATAATTTTGCCGGTGAGGCAGAAGTCATTATTGAAGGCAAGAAGCACCTCTTAAAAACAGGGGAGATCATTATAATGCCGGCAAATAAACCCCATGCCTTAAAAGCGATAGAGCGTTTTAAAATGCTGTTGGTAATGGTGAAGTCCTAAATCAGGCTATGGGAGCCATAAAGGCAATTAAGGCAATAGACGAAAATCATATCGCTACCCTTGTAACTCTCGCGCATAATATCTGGCGCGAGCATTATATCCCGATGATAGGCGCAAAGCAGGTGGAGTATATG
>CAZAPC010000138.1:0-2361 GCA_964486875.1 uncultured Planctomycetales bacterium | reverse complement strand
AGCAACCTAAAGGGTATGCTTTAGAACAAAAGCGCGAAAGATTGCTTGCTTAACTTTTGCCTTACCATGCTTGCAAAAAAAATATTTAGTAGTAAGATAATTGATTATGAAGATGCTAGCCAAGGCCCTGCAAAGTTTTCGTACAAAAGTTACCATTTTCTTTATCCTGGCGATATTATTCTCCGCAGGTGCGGGTAATTTTATCCTCTATAAATATAGTTTGGACTCCCAGTTTAATCAACTTAGAGACAAGTTGAAAATTATTGCGCAAGTTTCCGCTTTGGGAATTGACGCGAATGAATTGACAAAAATTCCGCTTAACCCCGAAGGGGTAAAAAGCGGTTCATATAAGGTTGTTGCCGGCAAGCTAAAGGAGATTAAGGAATCTAATCCGCTGATAAAGTATATCTATGCGATGGCAAGAACCGATAAGGCAGGGATTTTACAATTTGTGGCTGATCCCGACCCTGTTTTCAATAGCAAGAAAGGACTTAAGGTTACCGCTTATCCGGGAGACGAATATGATGCCCGGAGTTTCCCTCAAATGTTCGATGCTTTTTATGCCCCGGTGGCGGATAAAAAGCTTGGCAATGATGAATGGGGAATGTTCTTTTCCGGTTATGCGCCGATACGCAATAGGCAGGGGGATACAATCGCGATTCTTGGCGTGGATATTTCCGCGAATGATGTATATCTCTCCCGGCTGGGATTATACCGCCGCGGCTTTGCGGTTTTAATATTAGGGCTTATCCTTGCTTTCGGGTTGGGGTTTATTCTTTCGGGAAGGGTTACAAAGCCGATAAGCGAACTTCTTATTGGCACAAGAAGGATTTCGCAGGGGGATCTTGATTATAGAGTTAAGGTTTCCGGAGCAGATGAAATTGCCCAGCTGGGCGGCTCTTTTAACGAGATGACTAAAGCCTTAGTTGAGGCTCGCAGGAAACTGGATGAATATTTTTACCGGGTAGTCCAGTCTATGGTGCGCAGCCTTGAGGCAAAGGACCCGTATACCCGTGGGCATTCTGATAGGGTAAGCGAATACTCGCGGCAGATCGCCTTAGAAATGGGTTTTCCCGCTGAAAAAATAGATTTATTAGGTAAGGCCGCGCAGTTACACGATATTGGTAAGCTCGGAGTACATGAGGATATACTTAATAAAAAAGGCCCTCTCTCTGAGGGTGAGTGGGATATTCTACATAAGCACCCGGCTTCAGGGGAGGAGATACTTAAGCCTGTTTTTTTGGATTCAGAGATGTTAAGCGTGATAAGGTCGCACCACGAGCGTTTTGACGGATCAGGCTATCCGGACAAACTTAAGGCCGAAGAAATTAATATATTTGCGCAGATAGCCTCTGCGGCCGATGCCTATGACGCAATGACCAGCTCACGTTCTTATCGCCCTGCATTAAACAGGGAAGAGGCGCAAAAAAGGCTGCAAGAGGGCTCCGGAACCCAGTTTAGCCCGAGGGTGGTCGAAGCTTTTATTAGGGCATTAAACAAGAGAGATAACGAGAGATCATTTTAAGTTAATCTTAAGGAGGGTATATGGCGTCGATAGAAGATTTTAGAAAACTGGAATTGAAGATTGCCCAGATCAAGGAAGTTAATGACCATCCTAATGCGGATAAGCTTTTAGTCTTAACTTTAGATGCGGGGGATAAAACAAAGCAGGTTGTCGCCGGGATAAAAAATTTTTATAATAAAGATACGCTTTTAGGAAAATATGTCGTGCTGGTAGATAATCTTGATCCGGCATTATTAAGGGGCGTAGAGAGCCAGGGGATGGTGCTCGCCGGTTCTGATGAGTCCGGCATAGTTATTATCACCCCTGAAAGGCCGCTAAAGCCAGGGAGCATAGTTAAATGATTAAGCAGTTTGTCCCCAGCGAAGTTTGCTTGAAGTGCCAAGGCTGCTGTAGGTTTAAAGAGGATGATTCGGTATGGTCCCCCTGTCTTTTAGACGAAGAGGTCTTAAGCTTAATAGATAAAGAAGGTATTCCTGCAGCATCGCTTTCTATAAACCGCAGGCTCAAGTTAGTCCCTTCTCCGAATCAGGAGGGTTTTTTCTGCCCTTTTCTTAAAAGCGAGGATAATAAATGCCAGATCTATCGGATACGTCCGTTTGAATGCCAGCTGTATCCTTTTCTTTTAAGCATGCGTAATAAAAAAGTCCTGCTCACGGTTGATTTAAACTGTCCTTATGTTAAAAGCAAGATCAACTCGGGGGAGTTCAAGGAATATTCCGGATATTTAATGCAATACCTTAATTCTTCTAAACAACTTTGCATGTTGAAAGATAACCCTCAGATCCTCGCGGCCTACGAGGATGTTCTTGACGTGGTAGAATTGGAATTAGGTGATG
>CAZAPC010000137.1:0-2403 GCA_964486875.1 uncultured Planctomycetales bacterium | reverse complement strand
GATAAGATCAGAGCCTATGTCCACGGAGCTTAGTGACAGAATATCCTCAAACACTTTCTGATTTTGGTCGATAATAGAAGTAAAAGGCAGGCTGTAAATGATTCTTTGCAAATGCGGTTTTTTCTTTTTAAGTTCCAACGCTACCTTAAGAGAGTTAATGGTTTTTCCAGAACCGGTTGGCATGTTTATGGAATATCCTTTAATTGAATCCTGAAGATTTTCTGAAAGCTGAATATATGCTTGGTTTCTAATTTCAGAAATTAGCCCGATACCCGGAGGAAGGTTTGCCTTGTATGTATCAACATACTCGATATGCCAGTTTCGATCTACATTATCTTCTGCGGTATGCTGAAAGATAGCAGAATATTTATCAGCCCATACTAATATCGAAAAGAGATAATTCACCTGCAGCCAATGGACAGATGTTAGCTGAGGCTTGATTTTCCGATACTGTGAGGAAAGGGATTGCTTGTCCAGATAACGAAGTAATTCACTAAAACTGCTTTGCGACAAACAGGTATTGAAACCCATTGAGACAAGGATAGAATTCAATTCAGCATAATCCACAGCGTCACTTATCTGAAGCAGTTCATCCGAACTTAGAGACAAGCTAAACGACTCGGAAAAATCTTCCAGATCAGAGTGATGTGATTTGACGCAGACATAGGCAATCAGGCTTTCCAGAATGTCCAGATTCAGCTCGGATTTGCAAAAGAAATAAGCCCATAAAGCGGAAAACTCACTATGACGAGTTAGATTGGATCTTGGAGCATTTTCCAATAGATAGCTCTGGAAATACTGCGAGCCTTTACCAAGATCGTGGAAAGCAAGGATCACCTTGAGCAGGTTTGCATAATGAGTGAAAATACCATTTTGTTCAAATCGGTGAATTCCGGTTCTCATCACCTGTTCCAGATGATCCTTAAGTAACATTTCCGGATGCGAAAAGAGCTTAAAACTCATGGATAATATCTTGTAAATGCTCTACCTGATAAGCCCCGTCTTTTAGCATCACAGGAATCTGCTTCCCTTCAAGCTCAAAAAGAATTTCATCATACCTGGTTACTTCTCGATCATTCTTCATCGTAGCTGGAAGAACCACTTTTTGCAAATTCAGCGGCTCGTCGATGCTAAGCTGTGAGATTGACGCGGTCGGAATCACAGATTTCAGGTAATATCTTGTTTCAGTAGGCATTGGCTTGATCTGATACTCACCCAGATATGAATAGTTTGCCAGGCAACCGCTGATTCCCAGGGAAACCGTGTATATACTTTGATGAGCTTCCATCAGGCTTTTCAGCTTAGCACAGAGTCCAGCATCTTCATGGGCAAAATAAATCCGATAACGGACATCCTTCAAGAATTCCACGTTGGTTGGTTTATGCTCCTCAAAGTCATAAACTTGCCTGAGAGAAGTAGTTTTAAGGTAGTTATGAGCTATTTTCGTCTTTTTTACCGGATTTATCAGACTCATTGCAAAAAAGCTGTTGTCAGAAGTGAAATGCTCGGGATTCAATTGTTTATCGATACCAAGAATTGCTCCTACAATCCCTGATAAGACCGTTCTTGGTGGAATGGAAAAGCTAAGGGGAGACATATTGGTGAAGAACTTCCTGAATTGGGCATAGTCCCCGAATAGCTCGAAGCAGAGTATCTTTTCGGGTGTCATACTATCTCCTGTTTAAACAGGATGTTTACCATCCTATCAGCTCTAATCCCGGGTCTTTTTTGATAAACTCGGTAGGTTTATCGTCTCCCATCGCTTTGATTATCTGCCTCAGTGGCATTAGGTCGAGCTTGAAGTCGTTTATCCCCCTGATCTGTTCATCACTGAGGCCGGAAACAAGCTTAATATGCTTATCCAATTCCCCGATAAAGAAATTGGGGTTTTTATGTTCCAGCATCAACAATAGCCTGGGATTATGCTCCATTTTTGACCTGGTTATAAGCTGCTTGGTCCCGTTCCAAAGTGCAGTTTTTAGCATTTCTAAATCAGATGTGGTCAGTTTGGTGTGCTGCGCTGCGTTCTCATTGATTATTCCATAGAAAGCGATCAGTGAATATGGTAGAACGTATTCTTCGCGGAAGGTCTGCTGCTTTGCCCCTGGTTTTGCGGCAAAAGCTCCTGTCCCTTTGATATACTGAGGTTCAACCTTATGTAGGGAACGCCCCATTTTAAACTGAACCGGCCCTGTAAAGGTTATGGAAGCCTTATCCAGCGGGATTACACCCCCAAACAGACGCACATCTATACAGGCATCAAGAATCAATGTTAGGTTGTCTTTGTAGTGTTTAGCTCTGTTCTTACCATCATTCAAGCCCTTTTCGGGATTGGCTTCAACATAGGTTTGCCGGACAAAGATGTCTTTTACTCCATCCTGGTTGTAGCCCTCATAATTGAAC
>CAZAPC010000136.1:0-2429 GCA_964486875.1 uncultured Planctomycetales bacterium | reverse complement strand
ATCCTGGCCGTCTAGGGTTGGATGGTCTTGCAGTTCTAGATAAAAATTACCCTGGCCGAAAAGTTCATTATAGTCAATGATTCTTTGTCTAGCTTTTTCCAGTTTGCCTGCTAAAATCAAGGAGGGTATTTCTCCGCCTAAGCAGGCGGTAGCGGCAATTAAGCCCTGATGATATTTTTCTAAAACTTCCCAGTCTATTCTCGGCTTATAATAAAAACCTTCTAGATGAGCAATGGTTGTGAGTTTTATTAAATTTTTATACCCTTCATTATTTTTTGCTAAAAGAATCAGATGGTAATAATTTTCATCCGCTTTGGAATTTTTGGCAAAACGGGACTTTGGCACGAGATAGGCTTCCAGGCCGATAATTGGCTTTATCCCGGCCTTTTTGCATTTCTGGTAAAATTCAACCGCCCCATACATAACCCCATGGTCAGTTAAGGCCAGGGCTTCGGCGCCGTCTTCTTTGGCCGCGGCAATCAGCTCGTCTATTTTTGTTAGGCCGTCAAGCAAAGAATAATGGCTATGGGTATGGAGATGGACAAATTTCATAAAACACAAATAAATAAGCGAATTTAATACCTGCCCGAAATGCTTCGCATTCGAAGCGGGCGGGCGAATTTAACGAATTTATTTCCCCCTACTAACTTCTTTACAACAGAAAATCTGCCAGTAGTTCAACCTTTATTTCATCTATTATCATACCTAAGAAAAATAGGGTTGGCAATAAGAACAATTTTCAATTATCAACTAACAATTATTACGTTGCGGCAGAATCTCCTGTAAGGGATTCTGCCGATAATTGCAGAGAACCGCTATTTTGATTCTGCGGTTATCCGGCAGAAAGCATGCCTATCTCTTTGCTCCGGAATAAGCAATCGCCCTCATAATATCCCACGCCATCGTGCTTTTGGGCGCATAACCATAAATACTTGTAAAATAGCCAATGGCTTTTTTCTCGCTTCCCAGGTTTCTGTTGGCTGGCCGCAAGCCATAGCTAATAATCGTGATGGCGGCCTTATCATAGGAATTTGTCTGGTCAGGATTGCGGAGATAAATCTTTTTAAAGGCCACTTGGGCATTTTTTTCGGTGTTAGCATTGGTTTGGCTGGGCCAACGACCGTTAGCAATCTTTAAGACATCATTCCAGTCTGTTTCTGTTTCCGGTGTTCGGCTAAAAGCAGACTTGAAGGATTCGACAACACCTTTTCTTTCCCCTTGTCCCAGGATAAGAGTGCTTTGGGTTCCTTTGACAATGAAGTTAGAAAGCGCCTTGGCTTGTTCTGTGATAATACTTTTGGCTTCCTTAACAATAACTTGAAGCAAATCAGGAGCTTTGCCCACAGACGGGGTAGCGGCTTCAGGCAGATTATATTCCGGAACAGGGGGAACAGGAGTTTTAGTTATCGGAGTTATTTCCGTAGTGGTTTCTTCTAAAGGGGTGGGAGTTTCAGGGGTGGTAGTCAGAGTATCGGTAGTAGTGGCCGTAGAAGCAGGCAGGGTAGTCGTGTCTATGGTAGAAACAGCGGCTGAAGAGGAGCCACTGGAACCGCATTGAATGGAAAAATGAATGGTTTCGGAATTGGCATAATTGCCATTATTATCATAGGCCCGGATGGACCAGGGATGATTACCGCAGGTAATGGCATAATCCGTGGAAACCGCGCTAGAACTGATATTATCTTTGGCCAGAGAGCCATCAATGAATAATTGGTATTTAGCCAGGCCGGATTCGGAATCCGTGGCTGTATGCCAAGAGAATAAGGGGTTTTTTAGGGACTGTTCTCCCAGTGGAGAAATTAGGGATAAACCCGTGGGAGAGGTAACATCCTTTTCCAGGGCAAAGGTATGAGTGGAATAGCCGCCTTGATAGGTAAATATTATTTGTCCATCACCATCGGAGAGACAAATTCCGTCTGTGCATTGGTCATTGTCAATAATTGCCGTGGTTGAGGCGATGCCGTCTAATTTGAATGAATAATAGGTACTAGGGGATAAATCACCAATGGTGTAAATAGTAGAGGTGGCCAGAGTCAGAAAATCACCGGCGGTTGAAGTGGCGGTCCATTGTTTGTTGTAGGTGCCAGAGGTAAGCCAGGAATCAAGGGTAATATCCATATATTGAGTAGTGGTGGCATAATAGCTGCCTTCGGCCGGGGTAACCGAGAAATTGGCAGTCGCAGAAGTGGATGAGGCCGTAGTCATCCGATACTTGCCATCAGAGTAGAGCCGAGCTGAACCAGTCTGGGGAATATGGTAGGTAGCAAAAGTATAGGGTGGTTGGTATTCATAGGCGCCGATATCAGGGACGCCGTAGATGGAGTTGCCAAGATAGTCGGTGGTGAGACCAACAGAGGTGCCGGCGTCAATTAAGGGGGATGATGAAGTCAACTGACCATAGGAATCAATTAGAGGGTCTATTCCGCAAT
>CAZAPC010000135.1:0-2444 GCA_964486875.1 uncultured Planctomycetales bacterium | reverse complement strand
AAACGAACTCCCTACGCTGGTCATCTTCCCAGTATTTTATCATACTAATGAACTGATTCACATCATCTTCGGTAAGCCTGTTTCTGAGAATCTCACACTGCTCACGGTAGTTGTTCTGGATCCTGAACGCCCGCATATCCTTAAGTATCTCAGAGATCACTTTCTCTTTTTCAGAACCTTTTTCAATGATATGATCCCTGGTGAAACTATCCAGATCAAGCATGGTTTGTAGTTCTGCTGATTGCCTTAAGGCATCGCTGGCATTAGCGGTTAGAAAATACACCTTGCTCTTGTAAGCAGGATTGATTCTCAGTAAAACCTGCAACAGCAGATCGCCTTCCCGCTCAGAAAAATCCAAAATCCGTTCCTGCATATTACTCATTCCGATCTCTCCCAACCAGGCACAAAGCTGTTCCAGATCGTTGTCATACTGGTAGATGCTAAGGTTCCGGTCGATCAGGATAAGGTCGTAGGACTTGTGGTTGTGAACTATCCTTTCCAATGCCAAAGAAAAGGTATGCACAATGTCCAGAAAGCTGCTCAGGCTGCAAGCCCTGATCACATCATCTGCATAAACCCTGTTTGTATTCTCCAGTTCATCCAGAGCTTTGATGATCCGCTTGTCCTTTAAAACCGGAGCAAAGAACTTCTTGATGGTGGCGATGTTCTTGGTTAGCTCATCCTCAATGTAGAGTATCTTCGGCATTATTCCTCCAGAAATTGTTGAATTCCATGGTTATTGTGTATGTTGTATCTGAGGTTTCGATCACGGGTTCTGTGTTTAACACCTTGGCAAAATTCTCGATCACCAGTTTTCCCACCCCGGTAGTTTTTGCCTTTACTTCAGGTTTCCAGGTGTTCTCTACGGTAAATCTCAATTTTGTATCGTGTTCTGTTAAGCTTACCCTTATGCTACGCTGTTCTTTTGAGACAAAGGATGCATATTTCACGGCATTGAAGATGATCTCCTGGAAAAGGATCATCAGCTTGATGGCAGAGCTTTTATCGTTCCCGACTTTATATCCCGCTGATTCATCAAGATTAAGCTCCAGGCTGAACATATAGCTCTTAAGGTAAGCCTTTAGCTTGTCAATCTCATGCGCAGCAGATACTTCCCTCCATTTATCGGAAATTATGTTATACTCATCCTTGCTCAGCGACATCGGAAAATAGTTCTCCGCAAAAACAGGAAAATAGCGGAAATCGAACATATTGCTAACTGAGTAAAACAAACTGTCCCGAATCATATCCTGCAGTATAATCCCCTCCCTTTCCGGATGTGAGATATCCCAGATAAGGTCTTCCAAGGTGGTTTTGTAAGAAGAATTGATGGCATTCACCATTTCCCGAATCACATTGGCACCCCTGATTGCATTATCAAAGATTCCCGCTTTGTCCGGCAGCTCTGCTTTGAGGTTTTCCAAAGGATCGATCACGGATTTTAGGATGTTCTTGATGCTGTGAGAGAGATTGGAAAGAATACGGTTGCGTTCTTCAAGTTTTAACATGTTCACTGAAATAGTGTTTTCCTCATGGGTTTTTCTAATCAAGTAGTTAATGATCATTTCAAGAACACGTATTCTATTGAAAACTGAAATAGGCTCGAAATCTACATCATAATCAAAACCATCTGGAGCTAGGTCTTGTATTTGCTTCTTAACTGATTTGAGAGTATGTAAATAGCTTCTAAGCCTTGAAATCTCCAGGTCATAATTCAAGGAGTAGATGTCTTTATCTGGGTTGGCATCATCTGGAGAAACAGGAATAGATAGTTCATATTCAGTACCCCAAGCCAGTAAATCTATCAACGCTTGATAATCCATATAACGCCACAATTCAAAATAGGTTGTCGCTTTCTTCATCAAGCCTATATTAAACACTCTCTGTCTTGGCCCGGACTTGAGGGTTTGGGATTCCTCTTTGGGTAAAATGCCCAATAAAGCCTTGTACAAGTTTGAAGGGTTTCTTTCCTGCTCTTCCCTTTCATCTCTATCCTCAAGTAAGCCGTCGAATACCTCCATGTCCAAAACCAAATCATATAAAGCTGAAATGATTTCTTTTATTTCCTCAATGTCATCAATCTTGCCTAAGTAGGTAGATAAAGCAGTGGCAGGGAAAAACAAGGAATAATCTAACTTGTCATCAATTATTAGGTTTACTCGGTCTATGGCTGCCATAGTGTTTATTATCATGGAGCTTGCTTTCAACTGAGTTAGATCCATTATTAATGTGTCAAACTTCTTTATTAGTAAGGCTTGATTCTGAATCAAGACATTTTTCACTTCGACAATTACTGTATTAATATCACACTCTGATTTTAGGTCTTCTCTGCTCAGCGAGCCCTTAAGGATTGACATTAGCACTTGAATCCCCTTAACATAGTCGCCCATATTATCACATTGATTAATTAGGTTCTTAGCTAACATTGGCTCAAAATGCTGTTG
>CAZAPC010000134.1:0-2449 GCA_964486875.1 uncultured Planctomycetales bacterium | reverse complement strand
CTTTGACGATATCATACATGTCTTTCATGGTAGATATCGGGCACATTTCCGAACCCTCCTGCTCCCGGGATTTGATACAACTTCCGCAAGCGTAAATCCTGCCGCCCGCCTGCATGAATTTCTCGGCCTGCTCAACAGTATTAAATTTCTCGGTGCTGACTCTCTGGTATTCAACGCCCTTACCCATAAAGAAAACCTTTACCTCATCCTTTTGCCCAAAGGAAAAATTCGCATACCGCAAAGCATTCCAACATGTTTCGGTATCATTACTTGAAATTATGACTCCAATTTTCATTTTGCCTTCCTCCATTCAGTACGATCTTTCTCTATCAAATCCCGGATGATAGAAACGATGGACGCATTCTTATTTTGCTTCTGAAGTGCCAAGGACTTTTCTTTCAGGAAAAAATACTGGTCTTGAGTGATTTCGATGGTCGTCTTCTTTATGCGCTTATTGGCAGACATGTTCCGCTCCTTGATTGTTGCTTAAGTATTATACCCGTATATCCATATTTATGGATTATATCATAAAGCGGAGTTTTAACGAATGGAAAACTTTTATCAGTTAACTGAGGATTATTTTATAATGAAACGGTTTAGAATAATTCCGATAAGAATTGATAAAATAAGAAAAACAACGAAGGCAAAGGCCGCGGTTTGAAATGATTCCTTAAAAATCCTTCTGACTTCAAATTTGTGTTTTTCGTATTCACGCCAACTAATAACAAATGCTGTAAGCCCGGCAAAAAATCCGAATATGATGCCTATAACAATATAAAGCGCCAGCATATATTTTACTTTTTTAAGGCGGTTAATGGCTGCAAAACAACCAGCCCGTTACGGACAAACTTATCAAGAAATGGCAGAAGTTTATTAATATTGGCTTCGCTGTCAACTATTTCGATCATTACCGGCAGACTTTCGGTTAAAGCTGCTAATCTCGGCTTGCGTATTGTATCCTCTCCAATGAAGCCCGAAATCCCTTTGATAACAGTAGCGCCTGCCAACCCAAGCTCTTTTGCCTTTAATGAAATCCGCTCATAAAGAGTGATACCGTCAATTCTTTCATCAGAATAAACGCATATTTTCAATAACGCTTTTTCTGTATTCATACCTCCTCCTGGTTTGAGTTTTTACTCCTCATCTATTCCGTATTCCCTAACAGCTATTCTGCCTTCGCCTTTTTTATGCGCCGGAAGAAGATGTCTAGGCATAAAGGCGAAACTGGCAATCATAGTTGGTATAACAGCGCTGGCTATAACTGCCGCAACCAGAAATGAATACTGCTCCTGGGTCACGATGCCATGCGATAATCCGTAAAGAGCGGATATCGTGCCGAAGGTAAGCCCTGTTGACATCATCAGGGTGTAATACCATTTTTCTTTGCGCTGCTTACGGAATTGACCAATAATAGGATACAAACCAAAGATTTTTGAAATGACTTTGCCTCCGAATAAAAGCAGGAATATAATCGGCGCTGTAACTAAAGCTGACACTGAAACCAATGTCCCGGCCCGCAGGAAATAAAACGGCGTAAGAAAACCTATGGTCAACGTCCTCATGCGCCTGACCCAATGGTCTTCTTTTGCCGCAAATTCAGCCAGGAGCATACCAGCTATGTAGGCAGGAAGCACCGCTTCACTGCCCGACCATAAGGCCAATGCCCCCAGCCCGAATAACACCAAAACTACCCATTTTGCCCGGATAGCAGCCGTTCTATAGCCGTATGCCCGCGTTAAAAATGATGTCAGAAACGGAAAGATCCCCAAGACCACTATACTAACCAAGACAAAGACAAGCGTTTTATAGGTAAACGGAGCAAAGATAAGACCAAGCGCGATAACTGTGCCTAAGTCATTGATAAAGCAAGCGCCCAATACGCCTTTACCGAATTCTGTTCGGTTAAATCCTGTTTCCAGCATAACCGCATAAACAACAGCCATTGAGGTTGTAGAAAGAGCAATGCCAGCTAACCAGCTTGCCTGGGTGCTCCAATGCAGAATAAATTTGGCTAAGGCAGCGCAGCCCAGGAAAGGCGCCAAAAATCCAATGAATCCCACGACAAGCACCTCTTTTTTCTTGGAAGCAATCACCTTAGGATCAAGCTCTGCTCCCGCCAAAAAGGTAAGCAGAATAGCGCCTGTTGAGGCCAAAAAGCGCAGCCACTCCTGATTACTGCCCAGAGAATTTTGCCCAAAGAAATGATTAGCCACGGCAGCAGCCGCAACGCCAACACAAATTTCAATCAAAGCTATGGACATTTTCAGATGATACGCAATCACCGTAGATAAAACTGCTAAACCCAGCCAAACTGCAGCAATAGTAAATATTCCTTCCACGAAAATTCCTCCTTTAAAAATATGCCGTTATTATTTAAATATTGTTTTTGCTACGATAAACGACGCAAAAACAATTGAAACCATAGACATAAGCTTGATCAAAATATTCA
>CAZAPC010000133.1:748-2464 GCA_964486875.1 uncultured Planctomycetales bacterium | reverse complement strand
ATATAGGAACTTGCCCTCCTACTAAAAGCTTTGCATCTTTCCCGCTTAGACAAGCAAGGCGCGGACGCGAAAGAAGGCGCGCGCTCCCTTCTTTCACCAAAGCATCAACTTTTAAATCGTAGGCTGTCCTAGTTACGCTGCCTAACTTGAATAATTTAGCCCAGCTCGTTGTCCCGGCTGTAGTGATCCCGGGCGCAGAACCGGCTACTTCAGTAAGGCTAATAGTATCAGGCCATTCAAATCCCAATTTTTCTTCCGCTCCCCTACTGACTTCAAAAATCTGCACATCTATTTCTATGATGGTCTCTTCTTCCTTAACTGAAATTAAATCAACAGTCTTTTCTTTTAGTGCGCCTAAAGCAGTAAAAATCTGGGCTTTTTCCTGTTCATTCTTAGCTTTACCCAAAAGAAAGACCTTACCTTCTTCATCCTGCGCCTGAGCGGAAACTTCTTCGACTTTTAATTTCTTTAATATATCGTCGATGCGCATTTTAATTTTATTCATATCTTCAGCAAAAACCTTAACCGCATAGGACTGCTCGCCGTAGTTATCCCAGACTACAAGCGTAGTCGAACCTGCTGATTTAGGGCTTAAGGTAAGATCGTCCTTGGTAGCTGTAGCAATATCCGCTATATCAGGATTTCCTATGGCTATGCGCGTGGGGCTTCTTACGGAAATTACCTTTACCTCTCCCATATAAAGCTTTAACTCTTCATCAGCGCTCTCTAAAGCATAATCCTTGAAAGGAAGGGCTAAAGAAAAACATAGTATTAAGGAAAGGATTAGGGATATTTTTTTCATTTTTCTCCTTATTTAGATAAATTCCGTTAGAAATCTTTATTTACTACCCCCGCTAGAAGATTATTTCTAACGGGATAAAGGCATTTTTTCTTTTTGCAGGCCTCGGTATACCTCTATATAACTAGTGTCATCAACCGGAGTGCCTTCAGCGCTTTCAAGCATCTCAGGAGCCGGTGGCATTATATACTTAAACAACGTCTCCCAGCTTGCTGGCTGGACCGGGCCTACCTGAGCATCAGCAGGAGAACGTAATGTAAGGCGTATCTTGCCTTGCTCTTGCACAAAAGCAGCCAGGCTTGCCTCCTGTGGCCCGAGGGCTAAAGTTATAAGCCCTGAACCCAGCCCTTCCGCGCTCTTAGTAGTATATCTACTGCCTCCCTCCGAAGCAATCATACCGCCGCCGGTATCCTGGCCTACAGCTAAAATCAGCGTATTCTGGAATAAAGGCAATACTGCCATTTGCGTCATCTGCTCCCCTTTCGGCCCTTGTACCGGAACAGGCACCATGGCAATAACATCTACATAATCTCCGGGCTTAATCATCCCGCCTACGGAAGAAATATTATCTACTGAAATTGTAATCGCCCTTTTACCCATCGGAGTAAGGCCCGCTAAATTACCGCCGCCTTTTCCCTGAACATTACTGAGCTTAGTAAGAGTAATTTGTTCTCCCTTGGATATCGCAGCGACTGTAACCATATCAGAGACCCGGTCTAAAGAAGTAGCTGCGCTGGGTTGTACATATTTATTAGGGATAATTGCTGTTTCCAGCATTGAGGAATTAATCATTGCCCCCTTCGGTATATCCTGCTTTGCCACTAAAACAGCGGTTTGATTAGCTTGTATGTTAGAGAGTGCTTTTTTTGCCTGTTCCTGAGCTGCCTGCCTCTGTTGCGCAATATAAGTATTAACCA
>CAZAPC010000133.1:0-738 GCA_964486875.1 uncultured Planctomycetales bacterium | reverse complement strand
GGCCAATACTACTCCGGCGATTAAAATCATATGCTGCTTTTCTAGCTTTATCGGTATCGGCATTATTTTATGTCTCCTTCATAAACTTCGATTTTGGCGTCGCGGGAAAGCTTGCCAATCAATTCCTCTATTTTCTGTTGCTGCTTTAAGAAGGTAAGCCCTCTTTTTATATCATCCCAAAGCTCAGAGAGTGTTTTTTGTTTCCCGCCTTTTTTAGCCTCCAGCTTGATTATATAGTATCCGTCGGGGCCTTTGAAAATACTGCTGATTCTTCCGATGTCTAAAGTATCAGAAAAAGCCATTTCGTCAAACTGGGTGAATTTCTTGCCCTTGGGAATAAAACCTAAGTCTCCTCCCTGCCTGCTTACGGAGGACTTGGACTTCTCCTTTGCTAACGTCGCAAAATCACCGCCCTGCAAAAGCTGGATTAAAATATCCTTGGCATCCTGTTCCCTGTCAACTACTATCTCGCGTATCTGCCTCTCTTCAGGCTCTTTAAGTTGATCCTTAAAATTATTGTAGTAATCTTCGATCTCCTTTGAGGTTACATCTATCTTCTCTGTTTCGTTCTTAATTAATTCTAAAACCAGAAGCTGCATCCTGGTTTTGTCTAATGCCTCTAAAACCTCGGCATTCCTGTCTAAGCCCTTATCCATTGCATCCTGGTATAATAATGTCCTGCGGACCATTTCATTCTTAAGATAGTTTAGCCTCTGCTCGCGGGTAGTGATTTTAAGC
>CAZAPC010000132.1:0-2465 GCA_964486875.1 uncultured Planctomycetales bacterium | reverse complement strand
AGATGAATGTGCTGGGAAGAAATTATTATGCCTCCGAAATCATGCTGGATATCCATAAGCTTATTTACAAGCTCTCTTTTATGATGGTCATAAATCAGGGTTATTGCGCCTACAATTTCCTTATTCCTCTTCCACTCAGCTTTTACTAAATTTTCGCGGATTAAATCTCGGAAGGCCTCAGAACGATTTGTATAATTCTTCTCTCTGATAAGCTGGTCAAACTTATCCAGTAAATCTTTTTCTAATGAAATACCGAATCTAAATAGTTTTGACATTTTTTATGGTGTTACTTTTATAGGAATTGTAGCACTCAAACTGCCCTTGTCAAGCTTTTTATTTTTACAACAAACGAACCTTGGGTTTCTTCATATTGAAAGAATCAAATTGAGCAATATCCCTACCAACAACGCAACCGTAACCATAATAGATGTAGCTTTCAGCGTATCCTTTATTCCTAATTCTTTGATTAAAACGGTGTAAGTAGCAAAACATGGAAAATAAAGCGCTAACACAGTTGAACCGATTACTAATTGTTTGGTGGTTAGATTAAGTGGCCCAAGCATTCCAACAGCAACATCTTTTCTTAAAAAACCGACTACTAAGGCAGAGATGGCTTCTTTCGGCAGTCCCCAAAGGTTAGTTAAAACCGGAGCAAAAATATAAGCAAAAAAATCTATGACCTTTAAAGCATAAAGTATATTCACAAAAAGTACGCCCAAGAGCACCAAGGGCAGGGCTTCTTTGAGAAACCCGGATAAGCGCATCCAAAGTTTTTTTGCCACTGCCCCTGCCTGCGGTATCCGATAAGGAGGAATCTCTACTAATATCTCCAGGCTTGTGCCTTTTAGAGCTCTATTTAAAACTAAACCCTTAATTATTAAAAGGAGAAAAAGGACCAAAAATATAAGCGCTACGTACCACCCGCCCCTTTGTCCTACCAATCCTACAATCATAGCGATTTGCGCCATACAAGGCACACCTATCGCCAGTAAAGTAGCGGCGATGAATTTCTCGCGCCGTTCTTCTAAAATACGGGTAGCCAATACGCCCGGGACCTTACATCCTAACCCTAAAATGAAAGGAATTATCCCGTATCCATGCAATCCCAAATGGTGCATAAAATTATCTGCTAGAACTGCCAATCGGGGAAGATATCCTAAATCTTCAAGAAATCCCAATATAAGATAAAAACTGAATATATAAGGCAGCACCATTGCAATCGGCACGTAAAGCCCTGTGGTCAAAAGCCCAAAAGACTGGCCAAAATTTATTCTGCCCTCAATGAGATTTCCGATAAGAACATGGTGTAAAAAGCTCCCATCCCCCAACAAAACGCTTAATTTCAACATTAATGGCAGCCATAATCTTGTAAACAGGGGCTCAAATATATAACCGATCAGGTTTTCGCTAATAAAACGAATTACCCAGAAGGCGCAATATAAAACGCCTATGGCTATCGGCAGCCCAGTAAGCGGCTGGATACTTAAATCTTCCAATCTTTCTAATAATGTATGATGGCGGTGACTCAATTTCTGGACATCCTCTATGATCCTACCGATCTCTTCCCATTTTTGAGTATCAGAAGATGTAGGTAAACTTCTTGCTTTTGCTTGGGGCAGGCGGTCGGTCAGATCCTTAATACCTTCTCCGGTTAAACCACAGGTAGGAATTACCGGCACTCCTAAATGCTCTTCTAATTTTTTAACATCAATAGAAATCCCCCGGTGCTTGGTATCATCCCACATATTCAAAGCTACAATAACAGGAATATCTCTCTCTAATAACTGTAAAGTAAGATGCAAATTCCTCTCTAAATTTGTGGCATCGATAATATTGACTACTAGGCCGCCTTCTTTTACCATCTGGCAAGCTACTTCTTCGGCTTTACATGTCGACTCCAAGGTATAAGTCCCAGGGACATCTATTACCATCGGGCTTTCCTCTCCAATTTTCATCTGGCCCTGGGTAAATTCTACGGTTGTGCCCGGATAATTAGAAATAATTACCTTTGCTCCGGTCAGCCTGGAGAATATAGCACTTTTACCGACATTGGGGTTGCCTATTAATAAAATCTTATTCATCATTTCCCTTTAACCTCAATAAGAATCTTTTTTGCCATACCAAAGCCGATAGCTATTTGTATGTTGTCCACTTCTACTGTCTGGGGACCACGCCAGAAATGAGAACTCACCTTAGTTATTTTCTTGCCCGGCCGCACTCCCATACTCTGTAATTTTCTTACCATACCATGACCGCCTTGAATCTCTTTCACTATACCAATTTCTTCTGGTTGTAACTGGGTTAAATCTATGATCATTTTATAAGATTCCTCCTCTTGGCCAAGAAATAAATATTGCAACAAGGACAAATTTTGCTCCAGAGAAAAACTGCTTTGGCAAACCGTGACTGAGGGAATCTGCGGGAAAGTATGCAAAGAGGGCAAATCTTGTGTATAAAAGAAAAAA
>CAZAPC010000131.1:0-2466 GCA_964486875.1 uncultured Planctomycetales bacterium | reverse complement strand
CCTTTAAAGGCGCTCGTCTTTGATTGCCGTTTTGACGCATATAAGGGGGTTGTTGTTTTTGTCAGGGTGGTCGAAGGTTTAATATCGTTGAATACTCAGCTTAAAATGATGCATTCCCAGGCAGTATATAAAATTGAGGAGCTGGGGGTGTTCCAGGATTTAAAGTATACAAAGGTAGATTCTTTATCCTGCGGGGAGGTAGGTTATTTTACTGCTAATATCAGGGAACCCAGAGAGATAATTGTAGGAGATACAATAACCGACGTAAAGAATCCCTGCACAGAAGTTTTCCCCGGTTACCGTCAGCCAAAGCCGCTTGTATTCTGCGGCATATACCCGGTTAATCCGGGAGATTTTTCGCAGCTACGCGATGCGATGGATAAGCTAAGGTTATCCGATGCCTCTTTTGTATTTGAGCCGGAGAATTCGCAGTCATTCGGTTCGGGATTCCGTTGCGGGTTCTTGGGGCTTTTGCATATGGAGATAGTGCAGGAGCGCCTTGAGAGAGAGTACAGCTTAAACTTGATACTTACCGTACCTAACGTAGTCTACCGGATTATAAAAAAAGACGGTGAAATCCTTGAAGTAGATACCCCTGTTAAACTGCCTGAGCCTGCTGAGATTGAAACTGCTCAGGAGCCTTTTGTCAGTCTTTTGATGATTATTCCGGTTGAGACAATTGAGGCGGTCTGTGATTTCACAAAATCCCGCAGGGGCATTTTTCAGCTAAATGAGTATTTGACCGAAGATAGGGTAAAGCTAACTTTCAATATCCCTCTTTCCGAGATTATTGTAGATTTCTATGACCGTATAAAATCTTTGACCCGCGGTTATGGTTCATTGGATTACGAGTTCAAGGATTATTTTCCTACTCAACTGGTTAAGCTTGATATACTTTTAAACGGCCAGCCGTGCGATGCTTTTTCATCGTTAATGTGCAGAGAGAAGGCTTATTCAAAGGCGCATGCGCTGGTAAACAAGTTAAAAGAATTAATTCCCCGCCAGCTTTTTGAAGTTTCTATTCAGGCAGCAGTAGGCAGCCAGATTCTAGCTTCTAGTAAAGTGCGCTCGGTCGGCAAACATGTTACAGCCAAGTGCTACGGGGGAGATATAACCCGCAAGCGAAAGCTTTGGGATGAGCAGAAAAAAGGTAAAAAGCGCCTGAAGCAATTCGGTAAAGTAGAGATACCGCAGGAGGCATTTTTGGAGGTGTTAAAGATATGAAAACAGGCAATAAGAAAAAGTCAGTTGTAAGAGAATGGGTTGAGGCAGCTTTAGTTGCGGGTTTTTTAGCTTTTTGTATTATTCGTCCGTTTATTGTTCAGGCATTTAAAATTCCTACCGGTTCAATGCGGCCTACTTTGATGGAGGGTGATTTAATCCTGGTAAATAAATTTATTTACGGGGCAAAGGTGCCGTTTACTAAATACCGGCTTCCTAAACTTAGGGACCCTCAGAGAGGGGATGTTATTGTTTTTATCTATCCGGAAGATAAAAAGAAGGATTTTATTAAGAGGCTAGTGGGTTTGCCGGGCGATACGGTTGAAATAAGAAGCGGGACGGTTTATATCAATGATAAGCCGTTACTTGATCCGGCTTTTAACAAGCGGTATTATTATAACCGTGGCGACCTGGCAAAAGAGAGGGAGGTAATAATTGTCCCTGAAGGCGGGTATTTTGTGCTTGGTGATAATTCCGGCTCATCCAAGGATAGCCGATACTGGGGATTTGTCCCTAAAGAAAATGTTTTAGGCAAGGCGGTAGTTATTTATTGGCCTCTTTTGCGTATAAGGGCTATAAAATAAAGATGAATTTTGCGAATAAGATTTCTACATTCAGGATATTAAGTGTCCCGTTTTTTATTGCTAGCATAGCTTACTATTCTGCGGAGAGAAATTTCTTAAGGTATATTGCGCTAGCCATTTTTATTATTGCCGCAGCTTCTGATGCCGCTGATGGGTATATTGCAAGGAAGTCTGGCCAGCAATCTAAGGCAGGACTTCTGTTAGATCCCATCGGAGATAAGCTTCTATTAATGAGCGCTTTTATCTGCCTTACGGTAAATACCGGTTTTCTGATAAGATTTCCGCTATGGGTTACGTTGATAGTAATCAGCCGCGATGTCATCATAATATTAGGCGCGATAGCGATATATATAGTAAAGCAAAGCATCAGCATTATTCCTGTTAAGCTGGGAAAATTCTCTACCATTTTTCAGATGCTTTCAGTGGTTGCCTTGCTTGTTCAGATTAGGTATTCTTTCGTGTTTTGGTGGTTGGCAGTTATTTTTACAGTGGCCTCAGGGGTAGTTTATATTAATAGGGGGTTTAAGGTATTATATGCTTCTGATAGCTCTCGCAATAATCACTAGTTATCTCATAGGTTCCATACCCACTGCTTATATCTTTGTGTGGATTATAAAGGGTTATGATATCCGTAAAGTGGGTTCTGGGAATGTTGGCGCAA
>CAZAPC010000130.1:0-2476 GCA_964486875.1 uncultured Planctomycetales bacterium | reverse complement strand
GTGCAAATAGATTGTGCCGAGGTTCCGGTAAATATCTATATTCTTGGGCTCTAATTTTGAGGCGTTTTTAAGCGCGACCTCATACTCACTGGTAGCCAAATCAAGCTGCCCTTGCGCAGAATAAAGCAGGGCCATGAGCACATGGGGCTCAACCGCTTCAGGATTTAGCCTTGCAGCGATCTTTAATTCCTCGATTGCCTTTGGGGTATCATCATTTTTTATGTGGGCGGCGGCGAGACGAATATGAATGAGGGTATTCTGGGCGTCTATCTGTGCAGCGCTTTCGTATTCCTCGATTGCCTTATTAATATCCCCCGAACGCTCATAAATACCCGCCATAATATAATGGCTGAGTGTTGAAGGACTTCTTCTGTCTATTGCTAGCGCGGGGTGAGCTATCAGCAAAAAAACCGCAACTCCGACAAAGAATAGAAACGCACTCCACTTCCTTGAACATGAAGTCATGAGATAGAATGGGCTAAAGCCCTAAAGATAAGCTTTAAAAAGCTTAACCCCAGGCCCTTTTCTTGAGGTGACGAAGACGACGACGCATCTTCTTTCTTTTATGCGTGCGTATCTTTCTTCTTTTTCTTTTTCTGCCGCAAGGCATTTTGCTCCTCACTTCGTTCGTCGCAAAGGCAAAACTTAAAAGTAAAAAGGTAAAACTTTAGGATAAAATTTAAAAGTTTTGAATTTTTAGTTGTAGTTTTGCTTTTTGCGTTTTTACTTTTGACTTATCAATATATTACTTTATTTAACGGATACTCAATAATACCTTCCGCGCCTGCTTTTTTTAATTGCGGGATAAGCACGCGGACCACCCGCTCATCGATGACCGTATCCACCGCAAACCATCCGTCATTGAATAAGCCAGAAATCGTCGGTTTCTTTAAGGCCGGCAACAGGGCGACAACCTTTTTTAAATCCGGCTTCCTTACGTTCATCTTAAGACCGACTTTTTCCTCCGCAGCGATAGCGCCTTTCAAAAGGAGCGCGATTTGCTCCATCTTATTTCTCTTCCAGGCATCCTTGAAAGCATTCCTATTAGCGATAAGCTGTGTCGTTGACTCGCATACGGTATCGATAATGGCGAGCTTATTTGCCTTAAGGCTCCTGCCGGTTTCGGTAAGCTCTACGATAGCGTCAACCAAGCCGGCATTAACCTTGACCTCCGTTGCCCCCCAGCTGAATTCTACATCTGCGCTAACGCCTCTTTTTTTAAGATAATCCTTGGTTACATTCACGAGTTCCGTAGCAACACGCTTACCCCTTAAGTCTCTCACCGATTTTATTCCTGAATTTTCGGGAGCAGCAATAACCCAACGCACCTTATTTAGGCCCTGCTTGGCGTACATCAGATCGGTAATCCTTTGTATCTGGGATTTATTCTCCAATATCCAGTCATTACCGGTGATACCGCTGTCGAGTGCACCATCCTGCACGTACCGGGACATCTCCTGGGCCCTTAGGAGCACTATCTCCAATTCAGGGTCATCCACCGAAGGAAAATAAGAGCGTTCCGAGGGGAGATTCAGATTAAATCCCGCCTTCCGGAACATCTTAAAGGTGGCTTCTTGTAAGCTCCCTTTGGGCAAACCTAATCTTAATACCTTTTTGTCTTTCATCTTTGACTTTCCTTTCACACCGGTCAATTATTATACCGAGGCAAGGACATTTTGTAAAGAAAAATATGGTTAATTAAACTATTGCAATCCGCCTAGTTCTCGCTCTTTAACATTTTGCTTGCGGGTGTTTGCTCGCGCACTGAAGACTTTTGCCGTATTAATGTCTAAATGACTCTGTCGGTTTCCTCGCTCAGCGTCGATTTCTTAACGCCAATGATCTTTCGCAGTTCGGCGGCGCAGAACTCGGCCGTCCCGCTCTAGCGGAGACGGCACTCGAACAGCTGCGCCGTCATCCGTTTTGTCGCTGCGCTCCACGGATGATACCCTCCTACTCAAGCTCCATTGGCTAAAATCGACATTCGCTCGGAAAACCGCCAGATTCATTTATTCAGGAGTAACCTTGCATCATATAATCGTCTCAGCGGGAGGCTTGGCCTGGATTCCCTGCCTGCCGGCAGGCAGGGAGCAGGGCGTAACGCAGGCCGAGCGGGCATGGTGTCCGAAGCGATAGCTGAGGACGAGCGAGGCCGAGTAGCCGAGCGTGATTTTTCACGCTGGGAAAAATCGTGCGGCCCTGCGAGAAACAGGCCAAGACAGGACCCGCGAAACAATCATAAATGGTAAGAGCGACCTAAAACGAGCAGACTCAACAGGTGCAGTTTAGGTATACAGACAAGCATAATTAACTAACTAAACTATTGCAATCCGCCTATTTTTATCTATAATGAAACTCTGTGGCTTAAACCACAGGTGAAAGGAGCTTTCTTCGATGCTTAAACAATTACGTGACAAAAAAACCTCAAAAAAAATATGGATTATTTTATCGATTGTCATTATCTCCTCCTTTGTCT
>CAZAPC010000129.1:0-2498 GCA_964486875.1 uncultured Planctomycetales bacterium | reverse complement strand
GAATTACAGTTAGATTGCACTTCCTTATTGCTTTAACAACTTTATTTATATCCTCATTAACGAATAAGCCAACCGCACGGCTGAAAGAGGGTAACTTTTTTACTATATCGGAAGCGAGTTGGAGCGATATTTTCCTCCGGGAACCCTTCCAGAAGTTAAAACCAATATAATCTGCACCAAGGCTGGCTGCCCATAGAGCATCCTTTTCATTGGTAATGCCACAAATCTTTACCTTAATCATTGAAACCCAACTCCTTTATTTTGGCTTCTATATCCTCACTTTTAAGCAGGGCTTCGCCGATAAGGACTGCGTCTATATCTATTTCTTTCAATAATAAGATATCCTCTCTGGAATTAATTCCGCTTTCTGAAATAACCACGCAATGGGGTGAAACCTTCTCCCTCAACTTCATTGTTGTAGAAAGGTCAACCCTGAAATCTTCAAGGTTCCGATTGTTAATTCCAATAATCTCTGCACTGCAGCTCAGCGCCTTGGTTAAATCATTCTCATCGTGTACCTCAACAACAGGTTCAATATTGAGTTCTTTACTTAGAGAAATAAGGCTTCCCAGAGTCTCCTTATCCATAATCCTGGCAATGAGAAGAAGGGCATCTGCCCCAAATGCTTTTGATTCATATACCTGGTACTGGTCAAATATGAAGTCCTTTCTCAATAACGGCAGGGTAACATCATTCCGCACCAGAGGAATATGATAAATGTCGCCCAGAAAGAAGTTTTCCTCTGTAAGAATTGAAATAGCATCTGCACCTGAGTGCTGGTAAATATGTGCAATTTTTTCCGGAGACAAATCCTGTTTTATAACACCTTTTGAAGGAGAAGCTTTCTTGATTTCAGCAATCAGGCAAATCTTACCTTGAACACTTATTGCTTCCCTGAAAGCCCTACCTTCAACCATGCCGGTTATCTTTTCCTTTAAAACCTCTAATGGAAGTCTATCCTTCTGTTGTCTTAATCTTTCTCTTTTCTGGCTAACAATCCTGTAGAGAATATTCATAGAAATATCCTAATTATTTTAACTCTTCTCACTTCTCAACTTTATTTCTAAAATTTTTATTAACATTGTAGGCACGATTTCAAATCGTGCTAAGACATTTTCCAACTTTTTTGCACCCCGAAAGCTTTCGGGGTGCCTACAATTTAATGGGTAGCGCAGGGTTTGGTATCAGCCGTTAGCCATGCGACTGGTTAGAGTATTTTATCAACAGTCTCAACTTATCCATGGCCCTGCCAGAATCAATTGATTTTGAGGACATCTCTATTCCTTCTTTTATATCCTCTGCCTTATCTGATGCAACCAGGGCGGCGGCTGAATTAATGAGAACAATGTCGCGCCTGGGCCCCTTAACTCCTCTTAGAATATCCATAGCAAAATTCTTGTTGGCCTGGATATCCCCTCCGGCCAGGTCAGATAGTCCGGCTTTTCTCAAACCAAAATCCTCAGGATTTATTCTATAGGTATTTATTTCCCCTCTTTTTAATTCAGAAACCACCGTAGTTGTAGTTGTTGTAATCTCGTCAAGCCCATCGTCTCCGTGAACTACAAAGGCATGTATTGAGCCGAGATTGCGCAAAACACCTGCAAGAATAGAAGTTAATGATTCATCATATACGCCTAATAACTGGTTCTTTACTCCGGCAGGGTTGGTTAAAGGCCCTAATATATTAAAGACCGTTCTTATCCCCATCTCCCTTCTTGGTCCGATAGCGTACTTCATTGCGCCATGTAAAAGTGGCGCAAACAGAAATCCTATGCCTGCTTTCTCAATGCACTTCTCCACTATATCCAGCCCGGCATTGATATTCACACCAAGGGCTTCCAGAATATCGGCACTTCCGCACCTTGAAGAGACTGCACGGTTTCCGTGTTTTGCCACCTGAACCCCACAGCCAGCGACTATAATAGCAGAGATAGTTGAAATATTAAATGTGTGAGAAACATCACCGCCTGTCCCGCAGGTATCTATTGAGAAATCCGCATCTGCTTTTATCTTTGTTGCCTTCTCCCTCATAACCCTGGCAGCACCGGTAATTTCGTCAACGGTCTCGCCTTTCATTCTAAGGGCTGTAATAAAAGAACCTATCTGTGCAGGGGTACTTACGCCTGACATGATTTCATCCATTACCTGGTAAACCTCATTCTCGGTCAGATTCCTTCCTTCCACAACTTTTGCAATCGCTTCCTTAATCATACTTACTCCTTTACAGAAGAATTCTGCAAATATGCCTTTTCTTCGCCTTATTATGTTTCTTTATGCAACTCCAAAAAATTTTTAAGTATCTTCTTCCCGGGTTCTGTGAGGATAGATTCTGGATGAAACTGCACACCATAAACAGTATACTGTTTATGCTTTATGCCCATAATCTCACCCTCTTTAGTCTCTGCAATAATCTCAAAAAAGTCAGGCAAGGTTTCCCTCTCCACAATTAGAGAGTGGTATCTGGTGGCATCAAAAGGATTCTTCACTCCCTTAAATAT
>CAZAPC010000128.1:0-2569 GCA_964486875.1 uncultured Planctomycetales bacterium | reverse complement strand
GTTCAATGGTAGAACAATAGCCTTCCAAGCTATATATGTCGGTTCGATTCCGATCACCCGCTTTTTAAAGTAAACGCATGGGGTTAAACTTGGAAAAAGCAATCTATAATATAGTCGACAGGGCAGATTCACTAGTTTTTTATTGCGATCATACCGGCAAGATACTTATGTGCAATAAGAAATTTAAAGAGACTATCGGCATGCCTTCGGATTCAATTATCGGATGCGATTGCATTAAAGTTATATACCACAGGCTGCAGAGCGTATCCGGGAAAGAGCACCTCTTTAAGGCCATGCTGGATGATGCAGTAAAATACAAGCGCCCAAGCAATTTTGAAAGTTTGTTATCCGACGGCAGCGGTAGTGAGCATACTATTTGCTGGGGGATGAGCCCGATATTAACAAATAACAATGAACTCGAGGGGATATTATTTCTGGGTAATGATGTCTCGTTATCAAAGCAGAGAGAAGTTTCTCTTAAGAATATCGATGAAACCTTGAAAAACATCTTCTTAAGCATAAAAGAATACGCTTTATATGCCGTTAATCTGCAAGGAAATATTACTTATTACGGTATGGGCGCAGAAGATATGTTCGGCTGGCCCAGGAAAGAAATTATTTTTAAACACATAAGCACCTTGCATTCCTATGACGACGTTGCTTACAAGTTGACATTCATACTTGAGCAGGTGAGGAATTTCGGCAGATATGAGCTGGAGTCTTACTTTATTAATAAGGAAGGACAGTCTTTTCCGGTAAACCTGACCGTAACTAAATTTATTGATGCAAGCGGCAATATGGCCGGGTATATATTTATGGCTAAGGATATAACCGAGAAAAGGAAATTAGAATACCAGATATTCCAGTCTGAGAAACTTGCGGCAGTGGGCCAGCTAGTGGCAGGGATTGCCCATGAAATCAACAATCCTGTTTTTGTAATTTCCGGTAGGACGGATATGTTGTTGGAGAATAAATCCCTGCATAAGAAAGTAAAGTCTGATTTAAAGATAATCAATGCGCAAATAGACCAGATTCGTAAGTTAGTAGACAGGTTCCTGGCCTTTACGCGAAAAACGCTTCCTAATATAAAAGAGCTGGATATTAATAAAGCGATAAAGGATGTCCTGCCGCTTTTGGAGTACCATAAGCAGCCATGCAATGAGATTAAGGTAAGCAAGGTCTTTGCCAAGGGCTTGCCTAAAGTTAAAGGCGATTCCCATCAACTCCAAGAAGTTTTTGTAAATCTACTTATCAATGCCTACCAGGCGATGGCCGGTGGAGGCATACTTACTATTAAGACTATAAATAAATCTAACGAACATGTTGAGATTACCATTGGGGATACTGGTTGCGGCATTCCTCCGGATGCGCTAAGGAATCTTTTTATGCCGTTTTTTTCTACTAAGAAAGAAGGTACTGGTTTAGGGCTCTCTATCTGCTATAATATAATCAAAAATCATAACGGTACCATAACTGTTGAAAGCCAAGTTGGCAAAGGAACTACCTTTACCATAAAGCTACCGTTTGCAAAAAAGGGAGGTAAAAATGGTTTATAAGATACTTGTTGTGGATGATGAGGCCCCGGTCAGGGATCTCTTCGAGGATCTATTTAAGAAGGAAGGGTATTCTGTGAAGAGTGTTGCTACGGGAGAAGAGTCATTGGAATTAGTTGCCAAAGAAGATTTTGATGTAGTGCTTATGGATATTAAACTTACCGGGATGAGCGGCCTGGAGGCCTTAAAGAGAATAAAGGACTTAAAGCCGGGTATAGTTGTGATAATGATAACCGGTTTTGGCTATGATGAGGAATTGATATCAAAGTCTAAAGAATACGGCTGTGCAGGATATATCGGTAAGAATATGCCTATATCCCAGATGGTCAGCAGTTTCAAGCTTTTTATTAAGGCAGCTAAAGAAAAAACCAAGTAGATAACCTTAAAAGAAAATGCCTGAAGAGTTTTTAAAGCCTGTTTTTATTGACGCCTTTGACCTGGATGACGCATGGTTCCAGTGCCTTTCTGAGATTTTAGAGCGCGGGCACGTTTATACTATAACAAAAGGGAGTTACGAAGGCCAAAAAAGGCTGGAATTTGATTTTGCGGCAGTAAGGGTTAAGAAGCCGGCACATCAGATCATCCCGATAATTCCGGAAGGGATGAGTATTCCCGCTCCCACGGATATGGATTATATACAGGGGTATCTGGCTTATCTTTTAACTGGGACTAAGACTGATACCGAAGATTACACTTATGGAGAGAGGCTGGTTGATCCCCGGGTAAAGCTTAAAGAAAATATAAACGGAAAAGAGATGGTTAGGGAAATGCCTCTTTGCGTTAATCAGATTGAGGAGGTTATAAAGCTTTATAAGGAAAAAGGCTCCGGCACGAACCAGGCAATTATGGAGATTGGAATGCCTTCTGATATAAAATTATCCGATCCGCCGTGTTTAAGGATTATAGATACAAGAGTACGCTATGGGAAACTGCACTTCATACTTTATTTTCGCTCTTGGGATTTATGGGGAGGTTTTCCTTCTAATATGGGAGGTTTACAATTAGTCAAGCAATAT
>CAZAPC010000127.1:0-2570 GCA_964486875.1 uncultured Planctomycetales bacterium | reverse complement strand
TTGGCAACTAGTTTACCATAGAAAGTGTTGCATTAGCACCTTGAACCTACTCAGCGCCTTATTTATCCTTCATACAGCATATAAAACTCAAGCGGCAGTTTCTTAATTCCCGCGCCATGCTTTTTTTAAAATAATTTTGTTTTCCCTGGGTTTAGACTTACCAGGAATTCGTCGCAAGGAATACAGGGCACATTATCTTTAATTAACCGCTTCCCTCCCCTGTACAGTAAAAACGCCCTGCTTTGCGGGTACTCGGATTTAAAATTTCTTAGTGAGCGAAGGTCTTCCGGCCGGATCTTCGCGGTATTCTTGACTTCTATAGCCCAAAATACATCCACCCCATATACCACAAAATCAACTTCGGAGCCGGATGCAGTCCTCCAAAAATAAACTTTATTTTCCCCCCGCCGGTAGGAACTCCATGCCATCAAATGCTGGGCGATGAGCCCTTCGAGCGCGGCGCCTTCTATTTCTTCCGGCCTGTCTAAAACCCCGCGAGGCCGCAGAGAGCGATAGACCCCCGCGTCAAAATAGTAGAATTTAGAATGCTTTATCATCGCTCGTTTAGCCTTCTTTAAAAAAACAGGTAAGCGAAAAGCTAGAAGCAGGTCTTCAAGAATCGTAATATATGATTCCACTACTTTTCTTTCAACTTCACATTCCCTGGCAACATTACTCGTATTAAGCAGCGCCCCATGCGAAAAACTGATTGCTTCAAGGAATCTTGAAAAATTACCGAAGTTTCGCACCAGCCCTTCCGCCTGCACTTCTTCCCTGACATATAATGAGGCGTAAGTCCTTAATACAGCGCCGGGATCAGGGGCGGAAAACACAAGCGGCAAGAGGCCCTGTTTTAGCGCGGAAGCAAGATCGAACTTCTTGCCAAGTTCAATCGCCATAAAAGGATGAAGCTCTTGCTTGATCACCCTTCCCGCAAGCAGGTCCGCCCCCGTCTTCTTTAATTTCCGCGAGCTTGACCCTGTAAGGATAAACCGGAACCCAAGCTTACGCTCAATAAGAGAGTGCACTACGCTCAATAAAGCGGGAACTTTCTGGATTTCATCAATAACTACGGTCTTTTTTTCGCTTACAGCGAGCAGGAACTCTTTTAGCCGTTCAGGCCTGGCGCTGTAGGAGCGAAACTCGTCGGCTTCCAATAAATCAATCCAAGCGGCGTCCGGCATATTTTCCTTAAGCCATGTTGATTTCCCTGTGCCGCGGGGCCCGAAAAGGAAAAAACTATTTTTCGGAGGCGTGAATAATCTCGGTATCATTGTTTCCATAATAAGTCCTTTTTTGGAGTTAGTAACTCCATAATACTACCATCCGTCCAAACAATTGTCAACACGAATTAAGGGGGCACGCTGCTTATTAAACCAAATCTTTATTCCAAAGTTTATTTAAAAAATCCTCCCATGGCAGAATATGGACGCCGTTTACAATCCTTGGGCGTTCTTCCATGCATACTAGCGTGTATTTAGAAAGCTTTTTTTCTTCTTTTAGTGCTATCAATCCCTTCATGTCTCTTGATGATATATTCCGCTTTGATTTTACCTCTATTGCGATCTCATCATTTAGGACAAAATCAACCTCATAGCCTGACTTTGAGCGCCAGTAACAAAGCTCACCTACCCCTTTATAATCTAGATAAGACCTTAGTTCATGTGCCATATATGTTTCAAAAGCATCTCCAAATTCAGGAGAACCCTTTTTTAAGCCCGACCTATTCTGCAGATAACGCACAACACCGACGTCAAAAAAATAGAATTTAGAAGTAGATATGGGTTTTCTTTTTAAGGTTTTTTTCCATGCAGGCACATCAAATCCAATCAGAGTATCGCGCAGTATATGAAAATATTCCTGGACAGTGCTTGAAGGAACCTGGGCGTCATTTGATATATTGGTATAGTTTATCATCATTCCATTACAAAGGGCGGCGACTTGCAGAAACCTGCTAAAGGCAGGGATATTCCTTGTAAGGCCTTCAGCTGCTATTTCCTCCTTTAAATAGGTATTTGCATAAGCTTTCAAGTCCTCTTCCGGAGAATCAGAAAAATATATAGAAGGTATAAGCCCCCTGTCGAGTGCTTTATGCAGGTTGAAATGACTCTCTAATTCCGCAAAAGTAAGAGGGTGCAGGTATTTTGAGCGGGCTCTGCCGCCTAATAGATTAACGCCCCCTCTGCGCAGTTTTCTGGCGCTTGAACCAGTTAAGAGGAAATGTATTTTATATTTTTCTATTATTCTATGCACTTCGTCTAAAAGAAACGGGAGCTTCTGAATCTCATCAATAATAATAATTTTATCTTTCGGTTGAAGGTCTTGCTCCAGCCTTTTTGGCTCCCGGCTTAAAGTAAGGTAAACGTCACTATCCAACATATCATAAACACGAAAATTGCCTAATTGCTTGTTAATAATAGATGTTTTGCCTGTCTGCCTTGGGCCAAACAAAAATAACGTCTTTTGTTTTAAACTGTTTAAAATATCTATAGTACGTGTAATATACATAACAAACCCTTTTTCTTTTCAACAACTATCTTGGTGATTATCATAACATATAACAACTATAC
>CAZAPC010000126.1:0-2584 GCA_964486875.1 uncultured Planctomycetales bacterium | reverse complement strand
AAAATCTTAGAACGGATTCAAGAAAAAGGCAAGGTCAGTAATAAAGATTTAAGAGATATGTTCGGTATAACACGCCAGGCAATGCTTAAAGAAATTTCCAAGTTAATAGACGCAAAGCTGATTGAGCTTGTCGGAAAAGGCAGAAACGCCTATTATAAGATTTCGGATTAATTTAGGTTGCCCAAATAGATGAAACCGCCTTTATAATGGCGAATAGTCATTTTCACAAGTAAGTGAACCTCTTGAAGATATGAAGTTCGTCTGGCGTCCAGTTCGGGCAACCAACCTTGACGCTCAGGCGAAATTCGAGAGTATGATGCAGTAACAAGCGCCTTGCAGGTGTCCCCTGGACAGGAAAAGGTCAAATAAAATGCAAGTAAAAGAGATAATGTCAAAAGAAATGATTACTGTTCAGCGCTCCACGACCCTCAAGGAGCTCCTGAAGATTTTTGGAAAGTTTCATATATTTCCTTTGGTCCCAGTTGTTGAAGAGGATAAACACCTCATTGGTATTGTTTCTTTTCGTAATTTGATAGATACCCTTAGTTCTTATAATCCTAATGTCTTAAAATTAGTGCCATTCTTAGATGAAGAAGAGACAGACATTTTTAAGATTGACATAACTGAAGATATAGGAAATTTGGTTGTTGTAGAAGATATTATGGAAAGGGAATTCATCTCTATTCCAGGGGACACTTCGCTAGAAGAAGCATATAAACTTATGCGACTGCATCTAAAGGAAGAGTTTCCAGTGATAGATAAATCAGGTAAGTTAGTCGGTATAGTTGGGATATTTGATATTATTCAGGCAGTATTCCGGCAAAAGGGCATAATTAAATGAATACAATCTTGGGGCTGGGGTTTATTCTTACCGCAGGCCTATTTTCCGCAAAGCTGATAAAGAAGATAAAGTTTCCAGCGGTAACTGCCTATCTCTTATTAGGAATACTTATCGGCCCGTCGTTATTTAAACTGGTTCCCGAAGGCATCTTAAACTCCTCCGGCTTAATTTCAAATATCGTGCTGGGCATAATTGCTTTTGGGATTGGCCAGAATTTTTCTCGATATCACTTTCGCAAAATCGGAAAACCAATAATATGGATTTCGATCTTAGAGGCCTGTGGAGCATGGATATTGGTTACTTCGGCATTTTTGTTAATTCTAAAACAGCCATTTTATATCTCTCTTATATTTGGAGCAATAGCATCAGCAACCGCGCCTGCCGCCACGGTAATGGTCATCAGGGAATATCGAGCAAGGGGGAATTTTACCGACACTCTTTTAGGCGTAGTGGCAATTGACGATGCATGGTGCCTTATTATATTTGCCATATCGCTGGCAATTTCTCAAGCGGTATATACGCATATGCTGGCCGCCTCTTTTTTAGTTAAAGTATTTTTCAATGCGCTCTTAAGCATATTTGGGGCTTTTGTATTAGGTGGTATCTTGGCAATATTACTGTCTATATTTTACCGTTTTATTCGCACACAGACAGAATTGCAAATATTTACATTGGGCTTCATTTTTTTAAATATCGGCCTTACTGTTTGGTTACATTTATCGGTTCTTTTGGCTTCTATGTTCCTGGGGGCAGTATTGGTTAATGCCCATAGGTATTCATTTAAGTTCTTTGATGCCCTGAAATGTATAGATTCTCCGCTATTCTTACTTTTCTTTGTGCTGGCAGGCGCCAACCTAGAGATGAATATTTTACCGAAATTAGGCATGATTGGCCTGGCCTATCTTGTGTTCAGGGTAGCAGGGAAAGTGATAGGAGCGAGATTAGGTGCCAAGATCTCCGGCGCTTCGCAAAGCATAAGAAAATATTTAGGTTGGGGCCTTGTCCCTCAGGCTGGAGTCGCTTTGGGAGTTGCATTAATTGCAAAGGCCGATTTTCCCGCAGTCGGAGAAATGATTTTTACCACTATTATCGCAACCACGGTTGTTTATGAATTAATCGGGCCGATATGCACTAAGTATGCTTTGCAAAAAGCCGGAGAGATACAGGTAGGTCATTGATGGTTACGTTATTTTGATATATCTCTTATTATGTGCAACCAATGACAATAGGGAATTAATCTCGGCCCGGCGTTCTTTGTCGGTTTTTAGGCGAGAAATCTTCAGAAGGCGTCGGCCGTGGAAGATTTTTAGCATGTTCTCATCCATGCATGATTTCATGGTTTCAACGAAGTCCAGCGGTAGTGTCTTGGCTATTTTCAGCAGGTGTGCTAACTTGGCTTCGGAGATATTGAGCTCTTTACGGGCTTTTGCCCAGGTTATGCGGCCTGGTCCGTGGTTGATATAGGCCTGGATTTTTAAGCCTTCATAGATGGTATTTTTGATAATTCGCTTGGCCCGGATGGGTTTTTCCGGCAAAGGATCGCCAAAACGGATCAATTGGCGCTTGCTTCGGCGGGTATAAATCTTCACAACCATATGTATTATATGGAGTTGCATTGACCGGAATTGGCATGCTTTCCCATACCGGAAATAATGTTTCCATGGATGTATTCGGGCCGATTGCAGATAATGCCAATGGCATAGGCGAAATGAGTGGTGCTGCTCCCAAGACAAGACAGGTGCT
>CAZAPC010000125.1:0-2597 GCA_964486875.1 uncultured Planctomycetales bacterium | reverse complement strand
GCATTATCTTCTACCTCCATGTCCCAGCAATAAGTTGAAATGGTTCCAAAAGCCTCTTCGAAATCTCCCAGAAACCAGCTAAAAAGATCCACCACATGAATCCCTTGGTCTAATAGTTCACCACCTCCAGAGATTTCTTTGTTTGCTCGCCACTCCCTTTCATAGCCGGGTCTACCCCCATGGCCATAGATCGCTCGAATGAACATCAGAGGACCAATGACTCCCTGGCTGGACAGTTCGTGAGCCTTCAAAATTGCCGGGTGATGCCGATGGTTGAAACCAGTCTTTAAGAAAACGCCTGCGTGCCGGCCAGCTTCGACCATCCGATGGGCCTCGTTGCAATTGCGGCCCAACGGTTTTTCGCACAGGACATGCTTGCCGTTTTCCAGCGCCTTAATTGTAACCGGCATCAGAAACTTATTCGTCGTTGAGACGATTACGGCTTCAATATCGTCTCTGGTCACAACCTCTTGCCAATTCGTCGTCGCCATGCAGTCCATTTCTGCCGCTAAATTCTTAGCACGGGGCTCATCAATGTCTGCCACAATAACCAGCTCATCGTCCTTCGACTGTTGCACGACTTTGGCTCTACGCTTCCCTATTAGACCGCATCCTACAATCCCCACTTTCATAAAAAACTTCATTATTTGTTATTCGTTATAAAAAGATGAGTTTCACGAAAGACTTCCGAGACTTCTAAGTAAAGCTCCCCGCCCACAGGGCGGGGCTTTCGGGTTAAGGTAGTTTCATTAATATTGTCGGCTTTCATCCCCGCCTACAAGGCGGGGCATTCAGCCGACTTTCCCGTAAACCTGTTTATGGATGCCTCTTTTATGGCCTGTCAATTGATTGTTAGAAAGGGGGATATATAAGTTGTGATTGTAAAGGATAATTTACGGGAGTAACCTTCTTCAATAGGCTCCTTGAGGTTGAAGCTCTAAGTCTTCTATTCGTGAACTTATTGGTCTTATTTTTTTTATCTTAACAAATATAACTGGCTGCTCCTTTTCTGTGTGACTTTTAGCCAAATTAAGACTCCACTTATTAAACTCCTCGTCTCCCTCTAATTGCATAATCACAATTGCATTATCTGGAATATTATTTGCAAACTCATGGTGCTCACGAATATATGCATTAAATTCTTTAATTAACTCAGTATTTTTTCTTTCCATAATGTTCATGGAAGACCTCCTCCTAAAAAATTATGTTTATAAACCTCCCAATTATCATCAATATCATTATCTGCTAATGTTAAAGCATCCTCAAATCTAATATTCAACTCTTCTTTTGAATGTTTCCCTTGAAGGCTATAAGAATCTCGATGGGCGTAACCATGAGCACAATCGTATCGGACAACTTCCTTCCATTTCCCTTCAACCATAACCTCCAATTGAACCATAAATTTAACTACCTTACCTCCTGCTGTGCTATGATAATGTCTCTTCCTTACATCCTCACTATATGGAATTATATACTCTTTTTCAGGCATAGTAAACTCATTTTAATTTTCTCAACGACATTAAAGCACTCCTCAGCAAAATTTACCGCTTCCTGGATTACTGTTTTATCAACCATGAGCTATGAACTACGGACTTGCTAACCCAGGTCTTTAATAAGGGGTTTGATTGTAAAGGGATCTAAACGGCGAAGGGTATAAAGAGGTGTGGCGTTAAGCTCATCCGCCTTACCCGCCCACTCCCTCCAGGGGTCATAAGGTGCGGCAATCAGTTTACCTGTTAATTTCCCTGAAGCCTCTGAAGCCAAAAAAACAGCCAGGCTTGCGGCGATTTCAGGTGAGACTGCGCCAGCACCCGTTTCACGGGCCTGTTTGATCTTATCGAATAACGCACCAGCACGAGAACCAGCCGCCAGTACTTCATCTTGAAGCCGGGAGTCTACTAAGCCAGGAGCAATGACATTTACCTGTACATTGAAAGGTTTGAGCTCTTCAGCAAGCGTATCCGCCAAGCGAACGACACCCGCTTTAGTTGCTGCGTAAGAAGAAAAATTAGGCAAAGGGGCGGTAGCTCCGCCACCACCTAACAAAATAATCTTGCCCTGCTGTCTCTCAATAAAGTGAGGGATGAGCGCACGACACAGATAAAACGGTCCGAAGAGATTGACCTGCGCGGCCCCAATCCAAGCAGATATATCAATATCAGCCGTTGGACCGATAGGTCCATAAATTCCTGCAGAATTAACCAGAATATCCACCTGTCCATCTTCCTGGATAGCTGTGTCAATCAACTGTTGTACTTGATCCCACTTTGAGACATCGGTGGCCACCACTTTAGCCGCCCCGCCAGCCTTCTGGCAAATCGCGGCCGTCTCAGCTAATTCAGCCTCTGTCCGTGCGGCCAAGAATAGCCGGGCTCCTTCGCGAGCATAGGCCAAAGCAATGGCTCTGCCGATACCACGGCCCCCGCCAGTAATGATAGCAACGCGATCTTTCAATATAGCTTCCATTGGTAAAATCTCCTTTTCTGACTCAAAAGATGTGTTCGTTTCACACGAACGATTGAATTTAGATAGGTTACCGCCCAATTCCGAAGTAGCAGAACCCGGCATCCTTCATCTGCACAGGATCAAGGAGATTC
>CAZAPC010000124.1:0-2619 GCA_964486875.1 uncultured Planctomycetales bacterium | reverse complement strand
CAACCCGGCAATAGAAGCTGCAGAGGCAGGCTCAACAAATACGCCATCAAACCTGGCAATAGATTTATAGGCACCCAGTATCTCCTCATCCGAAACCATGTCTATAAGGCCCTTTGATTCATCCCGGGCAGACTCTGCCTGCTTCCAGCTGGCAGGATTGCCGATACGTATAGCTGTGGCAATTGTCTCTGGATCCTTTACAGGGTGGCCTCTTACTATTGGCGCAGCCCCTTCTGCCTGAAAACCAAGCATTTTAGGCAATCTCTTAGAAATACCTTCTTTATAATACTCTTTATACCCCTTCCAATACGCGGTGATATTACCGGCATTACCAACAGGCATCACCTGAAAATCAGGGGCATCTCCGAGAGTATCACAGATTTCAAAACTGGCTGTCTTTTGGCCCTCAATACGATAAGGATTAATAGAATTTACCAGGGTCACAGGGTATTTTTCTGAAATCTCTCTTACCAAGTTTAAAGCATCATCGAAGTTCCCTTCAACAGCCAGAACAACTGCTCCGTGAATAAGCGCCTGGCTTAATTTACCCAATGCAATAGCACCCTTTGGTATAAGGACAATGCATTTAATTTGCGCGCGCGCTGCATAAGCTGCAGCTGACGCAGAAGTATTGCCGGTAGAAGCGCAAATAACTGCGCTTGAGCCCTCTTCTTTGGCTTTTGAAATAGCCATGGTCATACCCCTATCTTTAAATGACCCCGTGGGATTTAAGCCTTCGTATTTCAGGTAAACCTCAAAACCCTCTCCCAACATTTTACTTAAGAATCCGGAGAATATTAAAGGGGTATTGCCCTCATGTAAAGTTATTACCGGAGTCTTATCCGTAACCGGCAAATATTTCCTATAACGGCTGATTATCCCGCTCATACCTCTTCCATTCTTATCGCCACTGACTTTTCCTTTATTGCTTCGAGGCGGTCGATTATATTAAGCGCCCTTCTTAAATCCCTCTCCCTTGTTTCATGTATAAGCATAACAATGGGGACAAGCTGGGATTTATCCTTTTCTTTCTGCGTAACCGAAGATATGCTGATTCCGAATTTCGCAAGAACTCCGGATATCTTTGCCAGCACCCCCGGTTTATCTAAAGCAGTAAAACGTATGTAATAACGGCTGAAGGATTCATCTATCCTGCGCAACCTCTTAACAGACTTATCCCCTACGGTGTTCATCATCGGCCTAAAGAGCCCGGCCTTTATATCCTTAGTCAAATCTACTATATCAGAGACAACTGCCGATGCAGCCGAAAGCTGGCCCGCGCCTGGACCGTAAAAAAGCAGGTCTCCGGCTAAATCCCCTTCGACGTAAATGGCATTAAAGACTCCGTCAACCGATGCTAAAAGATGGTCTTTCGGGACTAAAGTCGGATGCACCCTGACTTCCAGATCCTCGCCTTCCCTCTGGGCGATAGCAAGTAATTTTATCTCAAAACCCAGCTCTTTTGAATAATTAACATCCGCCAGAGAAATACGCGAAATCCCCTCAATAAAGACATCGCGCATATTCACCATCCTGCCAAATGCCAGGTAAGTAAGCAATATAAGCTTATGCGCGGAATCCATACCCTCAATATCCAAAGTAGGGTCTTTTTCAGCAAAGCCCTTTTTCTGCGCTTCTTTAAGCGCCTCTTCAAACGTGCAGCCATCACCTGACATCGAAGAAAGTATGTAATTAGACGTCCCGTTTAAAATTCCTAATATGCTGTCAAATTTATTTGCCACCAGCCCTTCGCGCAAAGATTTTATTATTGGTATTCCTGCTCCTACCGATGCTTCGAAATATATATTCTTACCCCTCCCGGAAGCTTCAGTGAAAAGCTCTTGGCCATGCGTAGCAAGAAGGGCCTTGTTAGCGGTTACAATATTTTTTCCCTTCTTAAGGGAATCAATAATAAATTCCCGCGCAGGATGCACGCCTCCGATCAACTCAACCATAATATCTATTTGAGGGTCTTCAATGAGCTCCCTGGGGTTACGGGTAAGAAGGGCTCTATCAACGCTAACATTGCGCTTTGAAGTAATATCCTGGTCGCATATCTTCCTTATGTTGATATCCAGCCCAATCTTGTCGCTTAACAGGGATTTCTTATCACGCAGGATTTTAACTACACCAGAGCCGATATTTCCGAATCCAATCAAGCCTACATTAATTTTTTTCATAAATTATTCCCTTTTTCTCTCTTAAGATAATAATCCACAGTCTCTCCTATAACTTTCTTGTGTTTTTCGTCCACTGCAAGAAACTCCATGCGCGTATCATAAATCATTCCCTTCATTATTTCATGCGAATCTATCACTCTGCCGATAAGCATAATCGGGTTAGGGTCAAATGGCAGCCTTATTTCTATCGCAAGGTTTGTCCCTGCGGCAAATGCCCTGTTAGTGGTAAGAAGCATTCCCCCAAGGCTTATATTCTTAGTCTGAGTTACATCTACGTTATTAATTTCATCAAGGATCCGGTAAGACACAATAAATCTTCCGTAAGCCCTCGGATTCTTTCTGCGCTCTGCTCCAGAATATGCCATATCTACCTCCTTAATATAAGTCGGGGCGGACAGACTTGAACTGTCGACCTCTTGAACCCCATTCAAGCGCTCTA
>CAZAPC010000123.1:0-2629 GCA_964486875.1 uncultured Planctomycetales bacterium | reverse complement strand
TGCCTTTTTTACTCCAAAGGCAATATCAAAAGTGCGAAATATATTTTACATTATCATAAAAGAATTGCCGCCGCATTATTTTACTGATATAATAATAATTTACGCAACTTTAATCTTTAAGGAGGGTTATGTTTCTGGAGCATTTTAAGGTTACAGGCATTGCCGTATCGCAGATTTTTCTCTTGTCGGCAGTAGGTTTTTTTATAGTCAGGAGGGGCTTCTTAAGCGACCGCGGGATAGATGAGCTGAATTTCCTGGTAATGAATATTACCCTTCCGGCTTTGATATTTTATCAGTTTATGAGGGATTTTTCCTTTAGCTTGTACCCTAGATGGTGGATTTATCCTTTACTAAGCATTGGCATTACTGCTCTGGGTTTAGCGGCAGGGTTTTTGTTCTTAGGGCCGATAAAAGAAGGGCAGAGGCGGCTGCAATTTCTAACTTTGGCTGCGTTTCAGAATTCAGGATACCTGCCCCTTGCCCTGGTTGCGGCTTTATTTCCTCCGGCAATTGCCCGGGAGGCATTCATCGTTATTTTTCTTTTTCTTACCGGGTTTAACCTGCTTATGTTTTCTCTGGGGCCGTATATCTTGAATTTTCATAAGGAGAAGCGGTTGGATCTTGTTACGCTATTCAACTCTCCTGTTTTAGTTACTCTCTTCAGCCTTATAGCGGTATTTTTAGGCGCGCAGAAATTTTTCTCTGTCTGGCTATTTAAGCCCTTGCGCATGCTGGGGGACACCACTCTTCCTTTGGCAATGATTGTAGTCGGAGGAAGCCTTGCGCAGATAAGCCTTAAACATATAAACAAAAAGGCAATGTCTTTGTTGGTGATTGCTAAAATGGTTATCCTGCCTTTGGCGGGTTTGCTGTTTTTAAGAATTTTAAATATCTCGGGATTAACAGGGTTATTAATTTTAATCCAGCTGGCCATGCCTTCGGCAGTAAGCGTTATTACGGTATTGCGGGCCTATAAAAAGGAAGACATTTTAGCCAGCCAGGGGATATTTATAACTCATATCGCCGCAATTATTACTATTCCGTCCTTTTTAATTTTATATTTCAGTTGGTTTATGATAAAATGAGTAAAGTCATTGCTTCTAATCATAAAGCCTACAGGGATTATCTGATCCTTGAAACCATTGAATGCGGGATAGAGCTAAAAGGCTCTGAAGTTAAATCAATCCGTCAGGGCAAGATTAATCTTAATGATAGTTTTGCCCGCATTGAAGGTAGTATAACAACACTTTATAATACGCACATAAGCCAGTATGCAGAGGCAAGCTACTTGAATGTTGAGCCCGCAAGAGAAAGAAGGCTGCTTTTGCATAAGAAACAGATTGCAAAGTTAGCCGGTAAGCTTACGCAAAGAGGGTGTACGCTTGTCCCGCTGAAAGTTTATTTTAATGACCGCGGGTTTGTGAAGCTGGAGCTTGGGCTTGGCCGCGGCAAAAAGATTTACGATAAGAGAGAAGATATCAAACAGCGCGAGACTGAGATTTTTACGCGCAGGATGATAAAGAATAGAAGGAAATGATTGCCCTTCGTCTTTCGCTTAGGGCGAATTTTACGAAGGATAGAAAAAGAAAATTCGGGGGTGAAAGGGCTCGACTTAGGCAGTCGGGTAAGAGCAGCATGCCGCGGACGCATGGTTAGCCGCGTTAATAACCCGTGCAAAATACAAACGCAAACAATCGTTTGTTTAGTGCTACTGCCAAGCCAATGGTTATGCCAATGGCTGGTATGGTACCAGCCTTCGCTAACTAAATTAGCGAAGCCTCTATCCGTTCCTCGCCTACAGGGCGGAATAGAGCACTAGTGGGATAGCTTAAGGCGTATTAGCCTTTGGGCCTTAGGTGAAAATTAAAAAGGATAGGGTTTGCGAAACCCCGCTCTGTAGAGTTTTGTAAGCCTATGCATGAATACAGGGCTAAGCATGTAGCGGCTTTTATTCGGATGTTTAGGGACGCCGGTTCAATTCCGGCCACCTCCACCACGTAAAATGGCCTTGTTTAATACTATTCCATTTTACGAGTCCCGTGATCCGCCGAAGGCGGATTTTACGGGACAAAATAATAACTCGGCCATCACGTGGCAAGCCACATTATAAAGATGTATTACGTTTATATTTTAGAGAGTCTCAAAGATAATAGATTTTATATTGGGTACACACAAAATAATCCAGTAACCCGATTAGGAAAACATAATGACGGGAGTGTCAGTAGTACTAAGTTAAGAAGACCGCTGAAGCTTATTTATTTCGAAGCCTATTTAAATCAGAGTGATGCATTAGGGCGTGAAAAATTTCTTAAAAGCGGCTCAGGGCACAGATTTATTAAGAAGCAATTAAATAATTACCTAGCAAAAAATGAATAAAAATATAGTTATTTTTATACTTTTAGCTATTATTATCTCCGGCTGCGCTACGGTACCGGTTAAGGAGGTTTTGCCTGTATATAGCCTAAACGGAACGGCATATTATTCCCTTTCTTCTTTATGCCAATCAAGGGGTATATCTTTAAAATACGATATTTATACCCGCACGGCAAATCTTACTAAAGACAGCCATACTATAGATTTAATGATCGGGGATAATACCACGGTTCAAATCCTCGGCTGGGCCAACGAT
>CAZAPC010000122.1:0-2650 GCA_964486875.1 uncultured Planctomycetales bacterium | reverse complement strand
TTTAATCATCACTCCACTTCTTCCATCGCCTTATTAATCCGCTTAAGAGCAGTATCCAGATTAAAATTCTTGCGTTCATCCAATGTCAGCACATCGAACAACTCGGCCTCAATACGTGAGCGCATATCCTTAATCTCAACATCCGTCCGTCCCATATTTACCCGATATTTTTCTAGATCAGTATCTTTGCCATCCTCTTCAATCTTCTTCTTAAAAAGATCCGTAACTTCCTTATTCCCGAGGACAAAGTTATTGCGAAGAATAAAATCAAGATCATAAAAATCACGCGGAGCGATTTTCTCTCTCAGGGCCGCGGCGCGTAGTTTCTCACTAACAATTTCATTGAGCAACAAACAATTCACTTTTCCAGCGTCAAACAATGGTTCTCCGGTAAATGGATGCAGAAATTTATGTTGCAATATTCGCGCCTCAGGTTTAAGGATAGGATTAAAACGAAGCCCTATCTCAAGTTTAATGGCTTGCTCGGATGGTATAGTTACCGGATCGTACACAAGATAATAGATATACTGCTTTGATTCATTCCGTCCTGCTTTTTCGGCACCTTCCAAACGAAACCCAAGATTCTTCGCGAACGGTTCAATATTATCCTTTACCAATTGTATACACTTACGCCGATTACCGCGGGTCGTTGTATATTCCGGTAGGCCCATACTGAAATCAAGATCCTCGCTCAAGCGGTAATACGAGTAGTAAATTTTATTAAGACACGTCCCACCTTTAAAAATTAGGCTTTCGCAAAGATCATTTATTCGGGAAAGAATATACGTTAAATAATAATCTTTCTCCATGAGCGGCGCGTAAAAACCGGTCATCGATGCAATTCGATCAACTAAATCGCGGAATTTTTCCTTATCGTTGTGAATCATTAACGATTGCTCGCCACTTCTCATTAATTGTCCCTTTTCGATTATTAGTGAATGATATCAATGATGTTCTTTTGACGCTCTTTGCAAGCGGCTTCAATAAAGTATCTCCCACACCCGCTCCATCTAAAACAAGCCCTATGCGCTTACGCGTCTTAATTTTGGGGAATCTGGCGGCATAATCGATCAGCCTCTTGACATCACACTTCTTCTCTTGGACAAAACTTTTCAAAATATCTGCCGCAGCTTCAATCCCACCAACAGGCTTATTATAATCAATTAAATCGACAAGCGTTCTCTCTTTTGAACTTACGACAATATCTTTTCCCTTGATACTAATCGTTTCCTGGCCATACATCTTTTCAGGAGTAATTTTGATAAATTTAAAAGATAGCCCCGCTATTGTTCTCTCCCGGGATATCCTTGGATTCAACACATAAACCGTCTGGAACTGTTGGTCTGTGAAATTATAATAATTAAACATTGTGGAGTAACCTAAATAGTAATCATTTTTTGGAAAAAAAACGGATGGAATAAAAAATTCGCTAACCCGGCGTCCTGTCGGCACGACTTCTAAAGGTACAAAAATATAGACACCGCTTTTAATAGGAATCAGGATTCGCTTTTTCTTAAGACTGTAAACTAATTGGTTTCGATACGAAAAATCTGACGGAAGATATACATCAAGCTCTTTCGCGGTTACAATATCTTTTTTTTCATATGTAAGCCTAGCGACAATTTCAACTTCTGTTTTGCTTAATGAACTCATTGTATTTTTGTCCATCGAATATACTCCTATAATTACTTTTAAGTAACAGATGTACAACAATAAATTAGCATATTTATCTTACATGTCAATAGCAATCTTCCCTCTCCCCACCGCGCCCAGTGCCGCGCGGCCTTACTGGACAGGAAAAATTAGATCGGATCTATTTAATCCTTTATTGATATCGCGAAAAGTTTATCTTTTACTACCCTCATTACCTCATCTACACTTATATCTTCCAACCTGCTTCTTTCGATAACCGTATGCCCTTCTCCCCGCGGACCCCATCTTTTAGCGGTTTTTCCCGCTAGATCATTTCTAAATAAAGCTACTACCGGAGTCCCTACCGCCGCAGCTAAATGCATCGGCCCGCTATCACAGGTCACCAGCAACTTACACTGCTTTAATACCTGCGCTAATTCTACTAAGCTGGTCTTATTAAGTAAATTAATTACCTTATCAGAAGGGGACACTCTGCTTTGCAGGGTGTCCCCTTCTAAGCCTTTACCAATCAAAACAACTCTAGTATTTAACTCCTGCGAAATCTTATCCGCCAACTCTATGAATCTTTCAACCGACCATTGTTTAACCGGATCACTTGTGAAAGGATGAATGGCAATTGCCTCAGCTAAGTCCCTGTATTTGTCCGTATCGGGGATACACAATGAAAAATCAGGGACGCTCTGCCTGCTGGCAGGCAGGCTCCCCAAGTGCCTGTCCCCAAGGGGACGCTCCCCAAGTGCCTGTCCCCGAATTAGCAGCGCAACCAGCTCTAGATTACAAATAACCTCATGCCTATTGCCAAGATGCTTTGTATCTTTTATCTTACGGTTAAGCAAGAATCCCCATTTTCTATCGTACCCACACCTTACCGGAATCCCGGCTAAAAAAGCCGCAATATTAGCTTCCTTTAGAGGATTAAACAGAATACATGAATCAAATCTATACTGCCTTAATCTCCTCTTTATACTATCCCATTCAAGCACTTCATCAACACAAT
>CAZAPC010000121.1:0-2670 GCA_964486875.1 uncultured Planctomycetales bacterium | reverse complement strand
GGACGGAGACCGCCCTTTTTCGCATTCTGATGGAGAGTACGGAGCATAAAATTCAGCATTGATAGATTTAGCCTAACTGCCCGCTCCAGATAAGGCACTCTACAGACCCGCCACGCCTCGTAATCGTCCTTTGTCAGTTTTCCCATTCGAATGAGGATGTCGATGAAGCTAATGTAGCCCTTCTCCCGAAGCACTTCGGAGGATATTTCATTCATCTTCTTTATCAGCTCGCGCCGATTCAAACCCGTCTCCTTTATAAAACTAGATTTATGCAATTTTTTAATAAAAGTAAAGGGAAATGAATCCCCCAAAAAGTATTACTTTTACATGAGATGGAACTGCAGAATCATCGCCTTCGGTATCGCCCACGTTAAGACAGGACTCCGTGGGTCTGAAGCCCTGAACCTCAGCCCATCCTCAGTCGAGAAGTTTGATCGAAAACCCGTTCTTTCTATCGTTGGAAAAGGCAATAAACGAAGACTCGTTGCTTGCCCCGAAAGACTGACAGAAAAACTGAAGGCCTTTGCCTTTGAGAAAAAGATCGACCAAGGGGAAGGGTTCTTTCCAATCAACCGCTTCCGGGCTTGCGAGATCCTAAAGGAGGCCTCGAACAAAGCCGGATTTACAAAAACGATCTACCCGCATCTCCTACGCCAATCAGACGCTATCGAGAGATTGAGGCAGATTGGAAACCCAGAGGCATTGCAGCTTCACCTTGGACACTCGCCAACCGTAATAGCAGTGAGATATCTATTCAACCCTCACCCAGGAGGAAGCTGTCAGAATCAACCAGGAGGTTCAGTTTGAAGAGTAATGAAAAGGAGTGTTCATAAAAGAAAATGATTTATGAACACTTACTTATTGGATAATGAAGTTTTCTGTTGGGTACCACATTAACCATTAAATGGATACGGCCAAAGGACTTTCAGGACTACAAAGGAACATCTTATTAATGGCACTTAATAGTATAGGGTTTCATTTCCTAACGAGGATGTTTCTATTCCTCATGGGTAGCAAGCAAGGAGGTATTAGAAAACTTCTTCAAAGAAAAGGATGAAAAACACAGGTAACGGTATCAAAGGCATTTGGACGGTTAGAGAATAGGAATTTAGTAGAGAGATGGTATTTAAGACAAGTATCAGTTTTATTAGAAGCCTCAGGGATAAGGCTTACAGATAAGTGGATAGAAATAGCAAAGCAGTTAATGGTTAATACTCTTCCCTCAGGGGAAGGCCATTAACCAAAATTGGATATGGACTCCATCGTAAAGTCTTCCCTAAACGCATCCTGGATCCAAAGTTTAGATAGTCCTTAGTCTGTTTTATGGACACTACAGAGAAAGCAAGATATTTATTGACATCAACTATCGGATTTGATACTGTATATCTCAAACTTCTCCTTAAGGACGTAGGAGATATGCCTGGTGTCATCCGATGCAAGGGTAAGTGTCAGAATTGCGGTGAGGAGTTTAAACATCTTCCCAAATTGGGTTATATCTGTCCAGGGTGCCAAACCACTCCTAAGCGATTTTTCATTGACTTGTGGTATCAAGGCAAAAGAGTAAGACTCTTCTCGGACAAGACAGGCCAGGTGCTGGACAGCTATCAGAGGGCACAGACTCTTTTATCTCATATCCGTTACGAAATTCAGCATCACGTCTTTGATCCTTCTAAATATGTCTCTTCAGATATGAAGAAATTTCTTTTTGAGGAACAGATAGAGGACTTCTTTAAAGAGAAGAAGGTTGAAGAGACCAAAGGCAACATCTCACCTTCCTATATCGGCAGCCTCACAAACTGCAAGGACAATTATTATCTTCCCTTTTTCAGAGGCAAGGACGTTAGAGACATTACATCAAAAGATATACGAGACTTCTATCACCAATTGCCTCAACGGAAAGAAAAGACCATCAAGAATGTTCTGGATACCCTGAGGCACTTTTTCAGAAACCTCTGCAGATATGAAATCATCGAGAGGGTTCCTGTTTTTCCAATCATCAGAGTGCCCGAATCCATCCCTTCATGGACTTCAATAGACAATCAGCTAAAACTACTTAATGCGATACCTACTATTCATAAACCTATTTTCACCTGCGTCCTTTTCCAAGGTGTAAGACCATCAGAGGCAAGGGCATTGAAATGGAAGGATGTGGACCTCTCAACCAAGACTGTCATTATCCGGAGGACCTTCTCAAGGTCTAAGATCGTAGAAAGGACTAAGGGACGGAACATCAAACCGAGACTAATCCATCCTTTTGTCTTCGACGTGTTAACGAGTCTTCAAAGAGGACTACCGGAGGCATTTGTCTTCCCTAATCCGACAACTCGCAGACCTTACTCTAAAACAAGACTTGAAAATATTTTCCAAATCGCAAGAAAGCAAACCGGCATCAATATCCACCTCTATGCGGCTGGAAGGCATTCGGTTGCAACCAATGCAGCTATAGCAGGAGTGGATGCGAGGATAATTCGGGATTATCTCGGTCATGCAGATACCAGGACGACGGAGATTTATACTCATCTTGATGTTGTTTCTCAAAAGCAAATTTTTGAGAAATGTAAGGTTCAAGAGTTTAAGGCCGACCGTCACCAGACTGTCACTGGCGAAAAATGATGATTTATAACTTATTGAAATTACAATATGTTTTTCTATGGTTGGCATGGTTCAAAT
>CAZAPC010000120.1:0-2672 GCA_964486875.1 uncultured Planctomycetales bacterium | reverse complement strand
TTATTTGATTTTTTAATGAAACCGTTCGTTAAAATCGCATTGTCCTGATGAAAAAAGAAATAAAAGATCCTGATATCGCCTTCCTGTCCTTTAAACCGTAATTCAAATATATCGTCGCCGATGTATTTCGCATGAGGCCGCGGTAATGAATAGCCAAATTCCTCAAGCAGTTCTATCACAAAGAAAAACTTTTGCTGCGATCTTATGTCCAAAGATTCTACGAACTCTTTTACCGGTGCTCTCTGCGATTCCGTGTAATAATAATTGCCGACTACTTTCTTGGCCATTCTTTTCGCCTATTAAAGTATACAACTAAATGATTGTATTGTCAAGCGCCGCTAAGGCGCTATTGCCTTGAGATAGCAACGTCTTGGGTGCGTCTTATAACTGCCTAACTATAAGACGAGGGAGGAAGTTATTTCATTACGCAGTGCTCGTGAGGACCGCTATTGCTGCGGCAGCGGTTGTGCTATTTCACCGAAGTCGAGTGCGATTTCAAGCTGCAGTTCCTCATCCTTTATGTCTTCAGGGAACGAAGGAAATGGCGATGCATTAAGAATCGTTTTTCTTGCCGCTTCTTTTAAAGTGCTATCTGGGGTAGATTTTATGTCGACAACGTCTACATATTGCAACTCGCCATTGCGCGCTATTGCAAAAGTGACATACACCCTGCCCGATACCTGGTTATCAACCGCTACCTTATTGTTTTTAATCTTTTCCTTTACCATCGCATAATAGTCGCGTGCGGTTACTTTTGGCTTACGAGCCTCTTGCGGTACTGAAGTCACGTTTTGCTGAGAGAACGCAATGGTATTTTGACCGGAAAAGATGTTTTGTAGTGTTCCTCCGGCTTGATTTCCTGATGGTACCTGCAATGGAACGGTAGAGATGTTCTGCGAAGCGACAGGAATAGTTGCGCCTGTGGGCGCCATGGTATTTCCTTGCTCAAAGGCATTACCGGTATCAGATAGAGGGATTTTTAATTCTTCTATTGTTTTCTTAACAAGCACCATTCGCTCAGGCGAAGTAGGATGAGAATCGAGGAAACTCCCCACCATACTACGAGGCATCTCAACCGCTACACGTTCCCATACTTGAATACCTGCCCGCACATCGTAATGGCCGCCGTATGCATATTTTACGCCAAAATAATCTGCTTCCCGTTCGAAATCCTGAGAAAACCCTGCCTGCAAAGAACTACTTATGCCGCTTGCTACCGGACTACCCGCGCCGGGCGCAGCGACCTCAACGAGGCCACCAATAATGCCACCGATAATACCGGTAACCAGATCAGCGCCGAATTTTCGCGCAAAATGTCCACGATAGATATGCGCCATTTCATGCCCTAAAATCACTGCGAGCTCATCGTCTGATTTTAAAAAACGAAGCAGGCCTGTAGTCACGATGATTTTATTGTCCGCGGAAGCATATGCATTGAGAATAGACTGGTCGCTGGAATCAAAAGTAATAAGAATAGGCACGGTCTGGGGAACAATCTCAACATCAGTGATAAGCTCTCCTCTTTGATATTTCACAATGAGATTTTGCCCTTCCTTGACCGTTGATAATGCTTCATAGAATTGATATAAATTTTTAACCTTTTTTCCGTTAGCTTCAGTTATTAAGTCGCCTGCTTGCATGCCGCTTTCACATACCGGCGTTTCCTGGACCATCCCAAAAACGACGATGCCATTTTTTAAATCTTCGGGAAGGCCAAACAACTCCTTTACTCTCCAGTCAATATTATCTACACAAAAACCAAAGTAAGGGATACTTCGTGCCTCCAATGGTTTGCTTTTATCTGATTTTTCTTTTGTCTTTTCCGGACCTGTCTTTTCGCCATCTGGAGTCTTTACGGCTTCTTCATCGACAAACTCTTCCTGCTCCGTGGGTAAATTCACGAGTATATGATGCCCTACGCGATTGACGCGCAACGCCTGTTCATACTTAAACCGTAACGCTTTGATTTCCAGTTCTTTTTTTGCCTCGGATATTTCGCTCGGCGAAACCGACGGCCCGATCGTCGCACAGCCGTTTAGTATAACAACAATGCTAATGCATACCAATGATAGAAATATATTTTTACCATATTTCTTATTCATCGATGCCCCCCAAGTCTACTTTCTTAACCCTCGCTTCTTTTTCTTTAATATGAAATTCCTCTTCGTCTATGAGAACCTTATCAAAGTAAACCTGGACTTTCCATCTGCCAAGCAATTGGGCTGCTTCGGTCCCTTGGATATCGATGCTTGTCGCAGCATATTGCGATGAACCACCAAAAGTCTTAAAACAATATTCGCTATAAATTGTTCCGTCCGGCGCATACCATTTTGCATATAAATCGGTGCTTATCATAAACGTAAGGGGCCTAAAAATGCTAAACCAATAAATTTTTTTTACCTCCGGAGAAAAAACTTTTTTCTCTCCCTTGATAGGCATTGCCAGCCACGCATATTGTACATCTTCCGCCGTACCGCTACGTTCAATTACATCCCATTTGCCGTCCACAATTTTTACCGAACTACTCGTGGCACAACCACTGAGCAAAAATAACACCGTTAACGATATTGCGACTATCCCTATATTATTTTTTTGCATGTCCCCTCATTTTGGTTCGGCGTATTAGCTTTTATTTACTACATAAGACGAAGGAAGAGGTTATTTTATTACAG